>DATBLK010000065.1:0-3805 GCA_036555405.1 Anaeromyxobacteraceae bacterium | reverse complement strand
CCCATGGCGGCGAAGGTTGCTTCCATCCGCCGCAACCCGACGATCTGGAAGGCCAGCCCGGAGACGAAGGCGACGAGGAGCGCGGAGAACGCTACGGCGAGCCGGCGCCTGGTGCTGAAGACGCGCGGTCGCGCGGCGGTGGACGATCTGGCTTCGGCCCTCGTCACTCCCGGCAAACCTCTTCCCGGCCCTCGGCGGGTGGATGCCACCCCCTCCCTAAGGCCGCGGCCGGTCGCGGGCGGGAACCTCACGGGTTTCCCGTGACTTGGCGACAGCCATCCGGCGGAAGTACCATTTCATCACACGCGGACAGAAGCAGTCGCTTACCGAGATCACACGAGGTTGGACAGGGCAACACCTGGTCCGGATGTCGTCCTCTCACGACGACGCGACCCGTCGCCGCGCCCGACGCCGGCGCTACCCCTTCCGGATCGGGCAGGCGTCGACGCTGGCGGCCGGGTCGACGGCGGCGCTGCCGGTGACGACCGAGACGATCCGCCGGTCCTGGCCGACGACGTAGTTGGCCCGGTTCGCGAGGCCGAGGACGGGGACGGTGCCCGAGTACTGGCCCGCCACCTTGCCCCCCGCGTCCGAGAGGAAGGGGTAGGAGGCCTTCCGGTCCTCGCGGAAGCGGCGGAGGGTCTCGACGTCGTCCGTCGAGATGGCCACCACCTGGCCGCCCTTCTTCTCGATGTCCGCGTTCCGGTCCCGGAACGCCGCGGTCTGCTTCATTCAACCCGACGTGAAGGCCTTGGGGAAGAAGATCACGATCACCGGCCCCTTCTCGAGGAGCCGGGAGAGCGTCACCGGGTTGCCGGCGGTGTCGGGGAGCGTGAAGTCGGGCGCGAGGTCGCCTGGCTTCAGGGACCCGGCGGCGCCGAGGGCGGCGGAGAGGAAGGCGGCGACCATCTGCATGCAATACGGGCGCGGGGGCCGGCGCGCAAGCGCCGGGCGAGGCGGCCGGCCTGGCGCGCCCCCGGCGCGCCCGGTAAGTAGGGAGGTGCGGTGCGCCCCGCCCTCCTCGCCCTGCTGATCCTCGCGGCCGCCTGTGGGAAGAGCCAGCAGGAGCGCGCCCACGACCGGATCCGGGCCACCTGCCTCGGCCTCCAGGCCGCCGGCGCCACGGTGCGGGACGCGGACTCGGCCTTCGCCGGGGCCTACCGCATGCTCTGGGCCTGCAGCTTCCCAGCCCAGCCCGACCTCGCCGCCTGCGACCCGGCCGCGCTCTTCTGCAAGCGCACCTGGTGGTGGTTCGCCACCGACGCGGCGCTGTGCGGCCCCTTCGGCTGCTGGTTCGCCTGCGAGGTCTGGTCGCCCGAGAAGGCCGCCGAGCCTCGGGTGAGCGACCAGCCGGTCTGCGGCGCCCGGTTCTTCGACGAGACCTGCCCGATCGGCCTCCCGGTCCCCTGCTCGTAGCCGCGAGGCGGGCGCCAGGCGGTTGCCAGCCGGGAACGGTCCGGCGAGGATGGCCCGACCCGACGAGGAGGAACCCCATGAAGGCGATGGTCATGCGCGGCCACGGCGGCACCGAGGTGCTGAAGCTCGAGGACATCCCCGACCCGCAGGCGACCGCGGGGATGGTGGTGGTGCGGGTCCGGGCGGTGGCGACCAACCACCTCGACGTCTGGGTGCGCAAGGGGTGGCCCGGGCTCAAGCTCGAGTGGCCGCACCGGCTCGGCGCCGACGTCGCCGGCGTGGTCGAGGCGGTGGGGCCGGGGGTGCAGGGCGTGGCCGCCGGGGACGAGGTGGTCGTGAACCCCGGCCTCTCCTGCGGCCGCTGCCGGGCCTGCCTGCTGGGCCGCGACGACGAGTGCCGCCAGTACTCCATCCTCGGCGAGCACCGGTCCGGCGGTTACTCCGAGCTGCTGGCGGTTCCCGGCCAGAACATCCTCCCCAAGCCGAAGAAGCTGTCCTTCGACGAGGCGGCCTGCGTGCCCCTCACCTTCCTCACCGCCTGGCACGCCCTCGTCACCCGGGCGAACCTGCGGCCCGGCGAGACGGCGCTCATCCACGCCGCCGGCTCCGGCGTGGGCTCGGCCGGCATCCAGGTGGCCCGCCTCGTCGGCGCCACGGTCATCGCCACCGCCGGCAGCGACTGGAAGTGCGAGAAGGCGAAGGCCCTCGGCGCCCACCACGTCGTGAACTACGAGAAGCAGGACTTCCTGGCCGAGGTCCGGACGCTGACCGGCAAGCGGGGCGTCGACGTGGTGTTCGAGCACGTCGGCAAGGCCACCTGGGAGAAGTCGATCCTGGCCTGCGCCCTGGGCGGCCGGGTCGTCACCGTCGGCGCCACCACCGGCTACGACCCGCCCACCGACCTGCGCCAGGTGTTCTACCGGCGGCTCTCGCTGCTGGGCTCGACGATGGGCTCGAAGGGCGAGCTCTTCGACGTCCTCCGGTTCTTCGACGAGGGAAAGCTCCGCCCGGTCCTCGACCGGACCCTGCCGCTCGCCGACGCCCCGAAGGCCCACGAGCTCCTCACCTCGCGGGCGCAGTTCGGGAAGGTGGTCCTGAAGCCCTGACGGTCGGGGTGGCGGGCGTCGCACCCCTCCCCCTCACCCTTGCCCTCTCCCCCTTCGGGGGAGAGGGGAGTGAGCGCGGGGGAGAGGGTCGGGGTGTCGCCAGTCGGAGCCGCTACGCGAAGCGGACGCCCCGGCGCATCTCCCGAAGGCGGCGCACCCGCTCCTCGACCGGCGGGTGGGTGGAGAGCAGGCTCATCATCACGCCGCCCACGCCCGAGAACGGGTTCACGATGAAGAAGTGCGCCGTGGCCGGCCCGCCGTACTCGTAGGGCCGGGCGTGGTTCATCTGCTCGAGCTTCTCCAGGGCGCGAGCCAGGGGCTCGGGGTCGCCGACGAGCTCGGCGCCGCCGTAGTCGGCCGCGTACTCGCGCGAGCGCGACACCGCCAGCTGGATGATCATCGCCAGGAGCGGCGCCAGGATGGCCCAGGCGAGGGCGCCGAAGATCCCGCCGGAGCGGTCGTCGTCGCTCGACCGCATCCCGCCGAACATCGCGCCCCACTGGATGGCGTGGCCCAGGGACGACACCAGGCCGGCGATGGCGCCGGCCATGGTGGCGATGAGGATGTCGCGGTTCCGGACGTGGGTGAGCTCGTGGCCGAGGACGCCCGCGAGCTCGTTCCGGTCGAGCATCCTGACGATGCCCTCGGTGACGGCCACGGCGGCGTGCGAGGGCGAGCGCCCGGTGGCGAAGGCGTTGGGGGTCTCCGAGGGGATGACGTAGATGCGCGGCATCGGCATGCCCGCCTTGCGGGTCAGCCGCTCGACGATCTCGAAGACCTCGGGGAGCTGCTCGCGGGAGACCTCCTGGGCCCGGTGCATCATCAGGGCGATGCGGTCCGAGAACCAGTAGGAGACGAAGTTGATGACCAGGCCGAGGCCGCCGAAGAGCAGCATCCCGCCGGTGCCGCCCCAGGCGCTGCCGCCGATGGCGAGGATGGCCACCAGGAAGGCCATGAGGGCGGCGGTCTTGAAGTAGTTCTTCCCCACGCCGGGCATCCGGGGAGCGGCCATGCCGCGGATGGCGTTCGACTCGTTCCAGGACATGGCGCGAAGATAACCACGGGCCGCGGGCCGTCAAACGAAATCGGACCGCGCAAGGCCGCGTCTCGCCTGGCCGTTTTCTCGCCCTTCCGGGCCATCCGTGCTAGAGACATCGCGCGATATCGAGGAAGCCGCGATGGCGAGGACGGTGAAGGCGAGGGCGGCGAAGGGGAAGGCCATGGCGCGTCCAGCGTTGAGGCAGCTCGAGCTCGTGCCGGCCGAGCGTCCGGCGGTGCCCGCG
>DATBLK010000048.1:0-3682 GCA_036555405.1 Anaeromyxobacteraceae bacterium | reverse complement strand
CGCGAGCCGGCAGCCGGTACCCCGCGCCGCTCCCGGGCGGCGCCGGCCCGGGAAGCGCGTCACCCGCCGGCCCTCGACGAGGAGGTCCACGGGCTCGCCCCTCCGGTGGCCTCCCTTCACGAGCACGGCCCGGCAGGGGAGGGCCCGGGCCGCAGCCACCGCCGCCTCGTCGCCCTCGACCGCGAGGCCGGAGAGCCGGGCCAGCTCCGGGAGGTTGGGCGTCGCCAGCGCGGCGCGCTCGAGGAGCGGCCCCAGCGCCGCCCGGGGGCTCCCGCCGCGCCACAGCGGGAGGCCGCTCGTGGCCGCCAGCACCGGGTCGACGACCAGGGGGAGCCGGGCGAAGGGCGGCCGCGAGAGGCGCGCCCCCAGCGCACGCGCGTTCGCGGCGCTCCCCAGCATCCCGGTCTTCACCGCCCGCGGCCGGGCGGCGCCCCGGGCCTCGGCGGCGAGCGCCTCGAGCTGCAGGAGGAGCAGCGGCGTCGCCACCGGGGCGAAGGCGCGGGCGTGGCGCGGCCCCTGCGCCGTGAGGGCGGCGGCCACCGGGTATCCGGCGGCGCCCGCCGCCTGGAGCGCCTGCAGGTCGGCGGCCAGGCCCGCGCCGCCCGAGGGGTCGAGCCCCGCGACCAGGAGGACCCGCGGGCCGCTCAACGCCGCTCCCGGGCCGCCTCCACCAGGGCCGCGAAGATGCGGTCGTGGCGCGGCTCGTGGGCCGCGGCCGACTCCGGGTGCCACTGGACGCCCAGCGCGAAGGGCAGCTCCGGGATCTCGATGGCCTCGGCGAGGCCGTCGGGAGCGCGGGCGGAGACGGCGACGCCGCGCCCCGCCGCCTTCACCGCCTGGTGGTGCGTCGAGTTCACCGGCAGCGGCTCCGGGCCCACCAGCCGGGCCAGGAGCGAGCCCGGCGTCACCGCGACGCCGTGGCTCGGCCGGTCCCGCGGCGGCGGCTGCTCGTGCCGGAGGGCCGTCGGGCCGACGTCGGCCTCGATGTCCTGGTGGAGCGCGCCGCCGCGGGCCACGGCGAGAAGCTGCATGCCTCCGCAGATCCCCAGGAGCGGCATGCGCCGGGCCAGCGCCGCCTCCAGCAGGGCGAGCTCGGCCTCGGTCCGCGCCGGGTTCGGGGCGCGGCAGGCGGGGCGCCGGGCCTCGCCGTAGAGCTCGGGGGGCACGTCGAGGTCGCCCCCGGTGACCACCAGCGCGTCCACGAGGTCGAGCAGCGCCGGCGCCTCGGACCGCGGCAGGTGGACGAGCGGCACCGGCAGCCCGCCGGCGCGGTGAACCGCGTCGGCGTAGACCCGCTTCAGCTGGTAGCGGCCGTGCCCGTCGGCGTCGAGCGTCAGGCCGATGCGCGGCCCGCCGCTCACGAGGCCCGCCCCTTCCCGGCGGCGAAGGCGCGCGCCAGGAGCGAGGCCCGCTCCCGGGCGTCGCCGCGCTCGAAGAGGTCGCCGGCCACGGCCGCCGCCGCCGCGCCCGCCGCCGCCACCGCCCCGATGTTCTCGAGGTCGATCCCGCTGATGGCCACCACCGGAGCCGGGATCGCGGCGCAGGCGGCGGCGAGCCCCTCGAGCCCGCGCGGCGGAACGGCGAGGGGCTTGGTGCGGCTCTCGAAGACCGGCCCGAAGCCCACGTGGTCGGCCCCCTCGTCGAGGGCGCGGCGCGCCTCCTCCGGCGTCCGGCAGGTGCGGCCCACCAGGAGCCCCGGCCCGAGGAGGCGCCGGGCCTCGGCGGCGGGGAGGTCCTCGTCGCCGAGGTGGACGCCGTCGGCGCCGGCGAGGAGCGCGAGGTCCGGGCGGTCGTTCACGACGACGAGCGCGCGCCCGGCGGCGAGCGCGGCGATGCGCCGCGCCGCCTCGAGGATCGCACCTGCCCGCGCCCGCTTCATGCGGACCTGCACCGCGCCCGCCCCGCCGTCGACGGCGGCGGCCGCCCGGCCCACCGGGTCCTCGTCGCCGACGATGGCGTAGAGGCCCCGCAGCCGATCGAGCCGCCGCGCCCGCTCTGCCTGGGGGTCCGCGCCCACGGGCCTCGCCTAGCACGCGCTTGACGGGCTCGCAACCTGCCGCCTATGTTCGCCCCCTTCGCCGAAGGGGTGGAACGACATGGCCGACGCACCCGAGAATCGGATCCTCGACAAGCGGGTGGTGGCCCGCTACCTCCGCAAGGGCTCGCTCGACGAGAAGGAGTACGAGCGGATGCTGAAGGCGCTCCCCGACCTCGCCGATCAGGCGGTGCCCGTCGAGTCGGAGTTCGAGCCCGCCGAGGAGTAGCCGGTGCACCCCGCCGCCCTGGGCGGCCTGCTCGCCGCCCTGGCGGCCGCCGAGGCGCGCGGCGGCGCCATCCCGCTCGACGACCGCGCCTCGCCGGCGCGCCGCACTCCCGTCGTGGCCGCCGTGGACAGGGTCCGCGCCGCGGTGGTGTCGGTGTCGGCCGAGGAGCTGGTGCGGCGGAGGGTCCGCTCCCGCGGCGCCGACCCGCTGGCCGAGTGGTTCTTCGGCGACCTCCTGGAGCGGCCGCGCTTCCGCGAGGGCTACCAGGTCACCTCGCTCGGGTCGGGCGTCCTCGTCTCCCCGGAGGGCTGGGTCCTGACCAACAACCACGTCGTCGAGCGCGGAGCCCGCTTCCGGGTGCAGCTCGCCGACGGGCGCGAGCTCACGGCCAAGGTGGTGGGGACCGACCCCTCCTCCGACCTCGCGGTGCTGAAGCTCGACGCCAGGGAGCGGATGCCCTTCGTCCCCGCCGGCCGGTCCGACGACCTCCTCATCGGAGAGACGGTCATCGCGGTGGGGAACCCCTTCGGCCTCGCCCACACCGTCACCGTGGGGGTGGTCTCGGCGGTCCACCGGAACTTCAAGGCCGGCGAGCGGACCCTCTTCGACTTCATCCAGACCGACGCCGCCATCAACCCCGGCAACTCCGGCGGACCGCTCCTCAACATCGACGGCCAGCTCGTGGGAGTGAACACCGCCATCGTCGGCGAGCGCAACGCCGGCATCGGGTTCGCGATCCCCATCGACCGCGCCCGCCGCGTCGCCGAGGACCTCATCCGGCACGGCGAGGTGCGCGAGGGCTGGGTCGGGCTCGAGGTCGGCGACGCCCCGGAGCGCGAGGTGGACGGCCGCAAGCTCCCCGGGGGCGCGGTGGTGACGGGCGTGGACCCCGGCTCGCCGGCGGCGTCGGCCGCGGTCCGCAGGGGCGACCTGGTGGAGGCGGTGAACGGCCAGCCGGTGGAGGGGGCCGAAGAGTACCGCTTCCGGGTGCGCGAGCTCGCCATCGGCGCCACGGCGCAGCTCGGGCTGCGGCGCGAGGGCCAGCGCCGCACGGTGGCGGTGCGGGCGGTGGAGCTCCCCCTGGCGAAGGTGGACGGGCTCGTGGAGCGGCGCACCGGCCTCCGGGTCGAGGAGGTCCGGCAGGGCCGGGGCGCGGCGGTGGCCGTGGCCGCCGTGCGGCGGGGCAGCGCCGCGGCCCGCGCCGGCGTCGAGGGCGGCGACCTGCTCGTCGAGGTGAACGGCCGCGAGGTCGAGACCCTGGCGGAATTCCGCCGGGCGGCGAGCCGGGCGCGCCGCTCCGGGGCGCTGGTGCTCCTCGTCCGCCGCGGCCGCGTGCAGGAGCGGATTCCCTTCGATTTCGATTAGGCGGGGGCTGCGCCGCGTTGGTCATCGCGCGCCGAGCACCCGCCGTACGACCG
>DATBLK010000020.1:0-11800 GCA_036555405.1 Anaeromyxobacteraceae bacterium | reverse complement strand
CCCGACCACCACCGCCCAGGCGGCCCCGGCCCACAGCGGGCGCTCCGGCTCGAGCCGGGCCCGCGTCGCTCCGGGGAGGAGGACGGCCCGCGCGGGAAGGACGGCCGCGCCGGGCCCCAGGCCCGCCTCGCTGCCGGCCGCGTCGGCCACGCGGTCGGCGTCGGCGGCCCGGCAGAGCGCCAGCCTCCGGCCGTCCTCGATCCCCTCCGGCGCCACCGGGCCCGTGAACTCGACCTCGGCGACCACCGGTCCGGGCGCCACGGTGCCCGCCGGCTTCACCGCGGCGACGCGGACGTGGCGCTCGGGCTCGGCGCCGCCGCACCCCGCGGCCAGGAGCAGGACGGCGGCCTGCCGGACGGGCCTCACCGCCGGCCCCCGAAGAGGCCGCCGGTGATGCCGTCGAGCTCGGCGGTGACCAGGTCGACGTCCAGCTCGGCGGCGGCGAGGGCGACGGGGTCGGAAGGGGGGGCGAGCGCGAGCGCCGCGAGCAGGGAGCGCCTCCGGAAGTAGAGGCGGGTGGCGTGGGACGCCGCCTCGGCGCGCCGCCGCGCCGACCGGTCGGAGGCCTCGGCGGCTCGGAGCTCGGCGTCGGAGAACACCAGGGCCGGCAGGTCCCAGGTGAGACGCACGCCGACCTCGTTCTGCGGCGCGAGGCGCAGGACGTCCACCTCGCCGCTGGCGGAGAGGCCCAGCGTCCGCTGCGACCGGTCGTCGTGCCGGAACCACGCCGAGAGGCTGGGCAGCCAGTGGGCGAGCCCGGCGCGCCGCCGCCAGGAGGCGGCCTCCTCGGGCGCCGCGCTCGCGAGCCGCTCCGCGGCGCGCTGGACGTCCTCCACGGGAGGCTCCGAGGCGGCCAGGCGCGCCAGGATGCGCCGGGCGTCGGGAAGGGGGACCTCGGCGCGCGCCGCGGGCGCCGCCTGGAGCCGGGGGGCGAGCAGGGCGAGGGCGAGGAGGGAGGGGAGCATGGGCCGCGGCGGCGAGCAGGCCCCGTGCCGGGCGAGCCGCGCCGGCTGCGTGGCGGAAGCTCGGGGCCCTGTCCGCGGCACGGGCCTGCGTCCGCGTCGCGACCCCGACCCCGACGCTCCCCCTACTCCTCCGCCACCTCCAGCCGCCCTGCCTCCCACATCGGCGACAGCTCGCGCAGCCGCTTCACCTTCGCGGCGAGGAGGCCGACGACGTGGTCCACCTCCTCCTCCGTGTTGAAGCGGCCCAGGCCGAAGCGCAGGGAGGCGTGGGCCAGGTCGCCGGGCACGCCCATGGCGCGGAGCACGTAGGAGGGCTCGAGCGAGGCCGAGGTGCAGGCCGAGCCCGACGACACCGCCACCTCCCGCATCGCCAGCATGAGCGCCTCGCCCTCCACCCCGGCGAAGCTCAGGTTCAGGTTCCCGGGGAGCCGGTGCTCCAGGCTCCCGTTCACGGTGACGTCCGGCACCGATTCCAGGACGCCCCGGCGCAGCCGCTCGCGCAGCGCGAGGAGGCGGGCCGACTCCTCCGCCATCTCGCGGCCCGCGATCTCGCAGGCGGCGCCGAAGCCGACGATGCCGGGCACGTTGAGGGTGCCGGAGCGGAGGCCGCGCTCGTGCCCCCCGCCGTCCATCTCGGCGAGGAGGCGAGCCCGCGGCCGGCGCCGGACGTAGAGCGCGCCCACGCCCTTGGGCCCGTACATCTTGTGCGCCGAGAGCGAGAGGAGGTCGGCGCCGAGCTCCCCCACGTCCACCGGGACCTTCCCCGCGGCCTGCACCGCGTCGACGTGGAGGAGCACGCCGCGCTCGCGGGTGAGGCGGCCCACCGCGGCCACGTCGTGCAGCGCGCCGACCTCGTTGTTGCCGTACATCACCGATACGACCGTGGTGTCGGGCCGCAGGGCGCGCCCCAGGTCGGCGGGGTCGAGGCGCCCGTCGGCGGCCACCGGGAGGAAGGTGACCTCGAAGCCCTGGCGCTCCAGGGCGTGCATGGAGTCGAGCACCGCCTTGTGCTCGGTCGCGCAGGTGACGAGGTGGCGCCCCCGCGCCGCGTGGAAGCGGGCGGCTCCCTTCACCGCCAGGTTGTCCGACTCGGTGGCCCCGCTCGTGAAGACGATCTCGCGCGCCTCCGCGCCGACCAGGGCCGCGACCTGGGCGCGGGCCGCCTCCACCGCCTCCTCCGCCCGCCATCCGTAGGCGTGGCTCCGCGAAGCGGCGTTCCCGAAGTTCTCGGTGAAGTAGGGCAGCATCGCCTCGACGACGCGCGGGTCCACCGCCGTCGTGGCGTTGTTGTCCATGTAGATGGGAATCCTCATGGCGCCGCGGCGCTCCAACGGGAGTGTAACGGCCGCCGCCGCCGCGGGTCCGGCCCCCGGGGTCGCGACGATACCGGCCCGCCGCGGGGGCCACAAGGCCGCCAACCCGGCGATGCAACGGCGGTTTCGGAGCGTTAGAATGATGGTTTCGGGTCGCCCCGACATGAAGCTCCAGAACCGGATCCTCCTCGCCGCCGCCGCCTTCGGCCTCGTCGCCTGGCTGCCCCACCTCGCCGGGACGGGCGCCTCCGGGGCGTCGAGCGACCTCGGCCTGGGCCGCCTGCTGGGCGAGGGGTCGGCCCTGGCCTTCGCCGCGGCCCTTGGCGGCGGGGTGCTCACGAGCCTCACCCCGTGCGTCTACCCGCTCATCCCCATCACCGTGTCCATCTTCGGCGCCCGCAGCGCGGCGTCGCGCGGCCAGGCCGTGGTCCTCTCCGGCCTCTACGTCCTCGGCATCGCCGCGACCTACACGGCGCTGGGCGTGGGCGCGGCGCTCACCGGCAAGGCCTTCGGCACCGCCCTCGCGAACCCGTGGGTGGTCGGCTCCGTGGCCCTCCTGCTCGCCGCCATGGCCGCCTCGATGTTCGGCGCCTTCGAGATCCGCCTCCCCCAGGCGCTGCAGGCGCGCCTCGGGACCGTGGGCGGCGCCGGGAACGCCGGGGCCTTCGGCATGGGGCTCGTCGCCGGCGTCATCGCCGCCCCCTGCACCGGGCCGGTGCTCGCCGCGGCGCTGACCTTCGTGGCCGCCAGGGGGTCCGTGCCCTTCGGCGCCGGCATCATGTTCGTCTACGCGCTCGGCATCGGCCTCCCCTTCTTCCTCATCGGCGCCTTCTCCGTCTCGCTGCCCAAGGGCGGGCCCTGGATGGAGACGGTGAAGAGCCTCTTCGGCGTGGCGCTGCTCGCCGCCGCGGGCCTGTTCGCCAAGGACCTCTTCCCGGCCCTGAAGCCGCTCTTCTCCGCGGCGCGCTGGGCGCCGGTCGCGGCCGCGGCCGCGGTGGGCCTGGGCGTCCTCGCCGGCGCGCTCCACCTCTCCTTCGGCGGCGGCGCCGGAGAGCGGCTCCGCAAGGCCGCCGGGGTGGCGCTGGCAGTTGTCGGCGTCGTCTACGCGGTGGGCTCGGGCCGCGCCGCCGACGAGGCGGCGCTGGCGCGCGGCATCTCCTGGCTCGGTTCCGAAGAGATGGCGCTGTCCCGCGCCCGCGCCGAGGGCCGGCCGGTGATCGTCGACTTCTGGGCCGACTGGTGCAGCGCCTGCCTGGAGCTCGACCGGACGGCCTGGTCCGACCCCCGCGTCCAGGCCGAGGCGCGGCGCTTCGTCACGCTGAAGGCCGACGGCTCGGCGGCCTCGGAGATGACGCGCTCGGGGGAGTTCGACCGGCTCTTCGAGAAGTACGGCGTCGTCGGCATGCCCACGGTGCTGTTCATCGACGCCCGGGGCCGCGAGCTCCCGGTGCGCATCCTCGGCGCCGTGCCCGCCGACGAGATGCTCGGCTGGCTGCGCGCCGTCGACGGGGCCTGCGCGCCGCCCATGGTCGCCTGCGTGGCGCGCTGGTAGGCACGGCGGCGAGCGTCACCGACCCACTCGCTCCCTCCGCAGCAGGGATGCGCTCCAGGCCCACTTGCTGTCGACCAGTCTCCGCTCGCGGTGGAGGAGCGCGTCGTCAATCTCCAGCTTTCCGCCGCGGTCGACGATGTGGAAGTCGACGTCCCAGAGCTGCTGCGGTGGCGCCCCTCGCGTGTGAAAGAAGGCGCAGGCCCACCACCCCCGCCCCTCGGACTTGCGCCCCGGCGCGTGCACGTGCCAGAGGCCCTCGGCGCCGACGACGCCCACGCGAACGAACTCCAGCTCGAGTCTCTCGCCTGCCTTCGGTCCGGCCAGCCCGAAGACGCCGCCCGCCGATCGCTCTCGCACATGGGACTCCACGGCCGCCCGGAGCGCCTCGGGTCCGAAGCGGGGCTGCGGGGCCGACTCGCCGGCACGCGCGGCGCCACCGAGCAGCAAGGCCGAGAGCAGGGCGGCGAGCCGGCGCATGCGCCACGATGGGCGCGGCCGCTCCGCCCCGGCAAGGCGCGAACCCAAGCGGGACTTCGCCTCGGCTACTGCGTCGTCTTGCGCAGCAGGTCCTTCCAGACGTCGTGCGCCTTGCCGTTCAGGGCGAAGGGCTGGAGGAGCACGGTGTGGCCCCCGTTCTCGGGCCAGGCGAGCTTGGCGGTGCCCCAGATGGAGAGCGGCGGCGAGCAGCCCACCTCCAGCTGGAGCAGCACGTTCTCGGGAAGCGGCGCCGGGCCGCTGACCATCAGGTTGCTCGTGGCGATGGCCATGGCCCGGTAGGTCCGCTCCTCGCGCCCCACCTTGACCACCACGGGGAAGTCCACCGGCGTCGGCCCGGACATCGCCTCCTCGGCCGGCTCGGGCTCGACCAGGCTCACCCCCGGTGCCGGGAGCGGCGCGTCGCCCTCGAAGGAGGCGATGAAGGCAGGCAGCCGGTCGAGCACGCGCGAGACCAGCTCGCACTCGCGCGCGTCGAGGAGCGAGACCGCGCCCAGGTCCTCGGCAGCGAGGTAGATGCTCTCGCCGAGGAGCCGCACCACCTCGTCGGCGGCCATGGCCAGCTCCACGTGGCGGGGCTCGACGGCGCCGCGCCAGTCCTCGGCGTGGTGGAGGGAGATGACGTCGGAGACGAGGGGCGGGAGGTCCCACTTCGCCGCCAGGACCAGCCCGAGCTCGACGTGGTAGCCGTCGACGGCCTCGAGCCAGTACTCGATGGGCCGGGGCCGGGCCTGCGGCGCCCGCTCGGCGATCTCCTCGACGCAGGCGATGGCGACGATCCGGCCGAAGTCGTGGAGGAGGCCACAGACGAAGGCCTCCTCGACGTCGAGCTTCCGGTGCCGCGCCAGCTCCTGGGACAGCGCCGCCGAGGCCAGGCCCTCGAGCCAGACGCGGCGCCGCAGAGCCGCCAGCGGGCCCGCCCGGCGGGCCTGCGCTCCGAGCCCCGAGGCGATGGCCAGGCGGGCCATCTCCTTCCCGCCGATGCGGGAGATCGCCTGGTTCAGGGAGGCGACCGGCGTCCCGCGGCCGTAGAAGGCCGAGTTGGCGCAGCGCAGGGCGTCGGCCGCCAGCACCTGGTCGCTCGCCACCAGCGCCGCGAGGTCCTCGAGCCCGTAGTCCTCGCGCTTCACGAGCTCCTCCACCTTGAGCGCGACCGCGGGATAGGGAGGGATCTTCACGGCGCCGCGGGAGACGACGTCGACGACGGCTGCGTCGAGGTCGAAGTCGCCGCCGGCGGCCTGGGCGAGGGCTTCCATCGGGGGAGGCGAGAGCAAGTTCCGGGCCCGTCCCCGCGGCCGGCGGCCGGGGCGGCGCGAGGGGTTCGGAGGGACCCGGGGTCGCCGCGTCGTGGGCCGGGCAGGCCGCCTGGACCGCGCGCCCGACGCCGGAGCTCGCTTCGACCGCCCGGGTGCGCGCCTGGATTGCCTCGACCTCGGGTATTACTCTTACAAGTAAGAGTTTCGGGAGGCGCGATGCGCGTGACGACCAAGGGCCAGGTCACCATCCCCGTGGAGCTCCGGGAGAAGGCGGGCCTCCTGCCGCACACCGAGGTCGAGTTCGAGCTGGACGCCAAGGGGGTGCGCATCCGGCGCGCCCGGGCACCGCGCCGGGAGGGGCGCGGCGCGGCCGTCGTCGGGCGGCTGCGCGGCCAGGCGACGGTCCGCATGAGCACGGACGAGATCATGGCGCTGACCCGGCACCGCTGATGGCCGTCCTCGTCGACAGCAACGTCATCCTCGACGTGGCCACGGAGGACCCCGGGTGGGGTGAGTGGTCGTCTCGTGAGCTGGCTCGGGCGGCCGACCGGTCGATCCTGGTCATCAACCCGATCGTCTTCGCCGAGGTATCCGTCGGCTTCGACCGCGTGGAGGACCTCGAGGAGGCGCTGCCGCCCGAGGTCTACCGGCGCGACCCGCTCCCATACCAGGCGGCGTTTCTCGCGGGGAAGTGCTTCCTCGCGTACCGGAGGCGGGGTGGGCGCCGCTCGCCGCTGCCCGACTTCTACATCGGCGCCCACGCCGCGGTGGCGGGCCACCAGCTTCTCACCCGGGACGCCGCCAGGTACAGGACGTACTTCCCGCGGCTGACGCTCATCGCACCCTGACGCCGCGTCGTGGCGACCTCACCAAGACCGACCTCGGCCGTGCTCCGCGTCACCGCGACCACCCCACCGAGATCCGCGGCTGCACGTAGGAGTGCACGCGCTCGCGACCTCCGTCCCGACGCCGAAGACCCGCGTCACCTGCGGCCCGTCGCGGCGCTCGATGCGCTGCCAGATCCAGGCCGGCGTGCCGCGCGGCTCCGATCACGGCGGCGGCGGGAACAGGTACCGCGCAGCGTCGGGAAAGCGCCGCGACCAGGCGGCCTCGTTGTGGGCCGCCCCCGGGTCCTCGACCACCACCAGGTCGGCGCCGAGGACGAAGCCCTGCGCCACCATGGCGTCGCGCATGGCGCGGAGGTCGTCGATGGCCGACGCGTACTCCGCCGTGCCCATGTCCATCCACACGCGGGCCGCCGGGCGGGGACTTCCGGCCGCGAAGTCGACCACCGCGAGGCTCGCCCACCAGATCGAGGGCGACATGGCGAGCCCGAGCCCGAACACGTCGGGCCGCGCGTAGACCGCGTAGAGCGCCATGAGGCCGCCGAGCGACGCGCCCCCGATGCCGGTCTGCCCCGGCCCGCCGAGGGTCCGGTAGGTCGCGTCCACCCAGGGGACGAGGACGTCGGCGATCGCGGCGAGGTGGGCGGCCCCCCCGCCGCCGTCGCCGGCGTCCATCCAGGGCGTGTACTCGTCGATGCGGCCCGACCCGGCGTGGTCGATGGCGACCACGAGGAGCGGCGACGTCTCGCCGGCGGGGACGAGCGCCTCGAGCGTCTCGTCCACCTTCCACTCTCCCGCGAACGACGTCGCGAAGTCGAACACGTTCTGCCCGTCGAACATGTAGAGGACGGGGTAGCGATCGGTCGTCTGGTGGTAGCCGGGCGGCAGGTAGACCCAGATGCGGCGCCCTCCGAGGAAGCCGGGAGCCGAGGTCTGCGCGACGTCGCCGACGACCGTCGAGGTCGACTGGTCGGCCCACGAGCCGACCGTGAGGTCGAACTCCGTCGGGGCGACGACCTCGAAGACGCGGTTGGGCACCTCCTCGCCGCGCGAGCCCTTCTCGACCGTCGCCCAGCTCCCGCGCGTGATCTTGAGCTCGATCCGCGTGCCCCGGGGGAAGGTGCGGGTGAGCGCGAAGGTGAGCGGGGCGACCTCGGCGAGCACCCATTCCGGCGAGCCCGGATCCCAGCCCTGGAAGTCTCCGGCGAGGTAGACGTGGTCGCCGGGCGGCGTGGAGGCGGGGACGTGCACGCGGAAGACGACGGCGACGAGATCCGACCCCTTGCCGCTCCCGTCGCAGGATGCTGCGAGCGCGAGCGAGCTGCACAGGGCGAGGCGTCCGAGCGCGCGAAGCATGTCCACCCCCGACCGAGGTCATTACCCCGGCGGGAGCTTGCGGCAAAGGGGAGAAAGGACGCTCTCCCCCTCACCCCGGGACTGGGTGCGGGGGAGGGGGGGACCGAGCTCGACCGCGGCCTCGACCCCGACTCCGGCCGCTCCTTGACACCGGCCCTCCCCCGATCCGATAAGTGCCCCGCCGCGCCCAGGTGGCGGAACTGGTAGACGCACTAGATTCAGGGTCTAGCGGTCGCAAGGCCGTGGAGGTTCGAGTCCTCTCCTGGGCACCACCTTCGGGGCCGGCCGGGCGACTCCGGCCGGCCCCGCTCCCTTGCGCCGTCCTCCCGGCGCCGGCGGGTTGACATCCGGGCCCGTCTGCATTTTCATGCATGGGCATGGATGTCCTTTCGGCCGCGATCGTCGGGGCCTCGGGCTACTCCGGGCTGGAGCTCACCCGCATCGCCGCCCGCCACCCGCGGCTGCGCCTCGCGGCCCTCCTCTCCGACCGCTGGGCCGGCGAGGCCGCGGGCGGGCGGCTCTCGCTCCCCGCCCCGGCCGCGTCGCTGCGCTACCGGCCGCTGGCCGACGCCGCGTCGCTCCGGCCCGACGTCGCCTTCCTGGCGACGCCCGCCGAGGTGTCGCTCGACCTCGCGCCGCCGCTCCTCCAGGCCGGGGTGCGGGTCGTCGACATCTCCGGCGCCTTCCGGCTCGAGGACCCGTCGCTCTACCCGACCTGGTACGGCTTCGAGCACCGCCACCCCGCCCTCCTCGCCGAGGCGCGCTACGGCCTGCCGGAGCTGGCGCGCGCCGCGCTCGCCGGCGCGCGCCTCGTCGCCAACCCCGGCTGCTACGCCACCGCCACCGCCCTGGCGCTCGCGCCGCTCCTGAAGAGCGGCCTCGTCGAGGACGGGGGCGCGGCGGTGGCGGCGATGAGCGGCGTCTCCGGCGCCGGCCGCAAGGCGAGCGAGGAGTACTCCTTCTGCGAGGTCGACGAGGACCTCCGCGCCTACCGGCTGGGCCGCCACCAGCACGTTCCCGAGATCGAGCAGACCGTCCGGCGCTTCGCCGGGCGCTGCGGCCCCATCTCCTTCACCCCCCACCTCGTCCCCATGCGCCGGGGCATCCTCGCCACCTGCGCCCTGCGCCTCGCCGGCGGCGCCTCGCAGGCCGACCTCCAGGCGGCGCTGGAGGCGGCCTACGCCCGCGAGCCCTTCGTCCGGGTCCTCCCCGCGGAGCGCGTGGGCGTCCGGGACGTCGCCCGCACCAACCTCGCCCACCTCGGCGTCGCCGCCGACGCCCGCGCCGGGACCGCGGTGGCGCTCTGCGCCATCGACAACCTGGTGAAGGGCGCGGCCGGCCAGGCGGTCCAGGCGCTGAACGCCGCCCTGGGCTGGGACGAGGCCCTGGGCCTCGACCTCCTCGGGAGCTGACGGTGCGCATCCCTCGGGGCTTCCGCTTCTCCGGCGTCGCCTGCGGCCTCAAGCCCCAGCGGCGCGACCTGGCGCTCGTCGTCTCCGACGTCCCCGCCGCCGCCGCGGGCGTCTTCACCCAGAACCGCGCCTGCGCCGCCCCGGTGCAGGACGCCCGGGAGCGCGTCCCGGCCGAGGGGATGCGCGCGGTGGTGGCCAACTCCGGCAACGCCAACGCCCTCACCGGCCCGCAGGGGCTCGCGGACGTCCTCGCCATCCGCAGCGCGGTGGCGGCGGCGCTCGGCGTCCAGAAGCGCGCCGTGCTCACCGCCTCGACCGGGGTCATCGGCGCCCCCCTCCCGGTGCAGAAGGTGCTCGGGGCCGTGCCCCTGCTCCTCGAGCAGCTCGGCGACCGCGCCGACCTCGCCGCCGAGGCCATCCTCACCACCGACACCCGGCCCAAGACCGCCTCGCGCGAGGTGACCCTGGGCGGGAAGGGCGCAACCGTCTCCGCCATCTGCAAGGGCTCGGGGATGGTGGCGCCCCAGCTCGCCACCGTCATCTGCCTCGTCACCACCGACGCCGCGGTGACGCCGCCGGTCCTCCAGCAGGCCCTGGCGCGCGCCGTCGAGCGGACCTTCAACATGGTGACCGTCGACGGCGAGACGTCGACGAACGACTGCGTCATCGCGCTCGCCAACGGGCTCGCCGGCAACCCGCGCATCGCCGAGCCCGGGGCGGACCTCGAGGTCCTGGAGGCGGCGCTCGCCGACCTGTGCGGCGAGATGGCCCGCGCCGTCGCCGCCGACGGCGAGGGCGCCACCCGGATGCTCGAGGTGGCGATCTCGGGCGCGCCCTCCGACGAGGCGGCGCGCGACGTGGCCCGCGCGGTGGCGCAGTCCCCGCTGGTGAAGGCGTCCGTCTTCGGCGCCGATCCGAACTGGGGCCGGGTCCTCGCCACCGTGGGCGCCCGGGCGGGCTCGCGCGGCTGGGCCATCGACCCGTTCCGGGCGCGGGTCGCCATCCAGGGCGTGCCGGTCTTCGCCGGGGGCGCGCCCCTCGACTTCGAGCGCGAGGCCCTGCGGACCCGGATGCGCGACACCCGCGTCGACATCCAGGTGGAGCTCTCCGCCGGGGACGCCCGCGCCGTGGCCTGGGGCTGCGACCTCTCCTACGACTACGTGAAGATCAACGCCGACTACGGCTCGATGATCGTCCAGGCGCCCGACGGGATGGTGGCGAAGGACGACCGGGTGGCGAACTACACCCCGGCCTTCAAGCGCACGCTGCTCGTCGAGGCCCTGAACTACATCTCCGCCTTCTCCGGCCAGGTGGCGGTGCTGAAGTACGGCGGCGCGGCGATGGTGAAGGACAGCCTGAAGGCCGCCTTCGCCGAGGACGTGGCGCTGCTGAAGCGCGTCGGCCTGAAGCCGGTGGTGGTCCACGGCGGCGCCCGCGAGATCGACCGGACGCTGGCGCGCATGGGCGAGAGCTCCGAGTTCGTCGACGGCCTGCGCGTCACCGACGCCGCGAGCCTCCCGGTGGTGGAGATGGTGCTGACCGGCAAGGTGAACCAGGAGCTGGTGTCGCTGCTGAACGCCCGCGACGCCGGGGCGGTGGGCGTCTCGGGGAAGGACGGCCAGCTCCTCCGGGCGCGCAAGGTCGCCCACGAGAGCGGCCGCGACCTCGGCCAGGTCGGCGAGATCACCGAGGTGAACCGGGAATTCCTGAGGATGCTGCTGAAGGGCGGCTACGTGCCGGTCATCAGCCCCATCGGCCTCGCCGAGGACGGCGGCGGGCTCTCCATCAACGCCGACGACGTCGCCCAGGCGGTGGCGGTGGCCCTGGGCGCGAAGAAGCTCATCTACCTCACCGACGTCCCCGGCATCCTCGAATCGGCTCCCGAGGGCGCGCTCGTCCGGCAGGTGACCGCCGACGACCTCCGGCGCCGGCTGGCGGCCGGCTCCATCACCGGGGGCATGAAGCACAAGGCTCGGGCCATCCTCGACGCGCTGGCGGGCGGCGTGGAGCGCGTCCACGTCCTCGACGGGCGCCAGCCGCACACCGTCATCGCCGAGCTCTTCACCGACCGCGGCGTCGGCACGCTGGTGACCAGGCTGCCGGTGACGCCGGGGGTGGCGACGTGAGGTCCCGCGCCCGGCAGCGGCCCGAGCGGCGCCGGGAGGCGGTGGCCCGCATCCTCCGGGAGCGGCCCATCGGCACCCAGGACGAGCTCCTCGCCGCCCTGGCCGGCCGGGGCATCCGCGCCACGCAGGCGACCCTGTCGCGCGACCTGGCGCGGCTCGGCGCCCGCCGCGTCGCCGCACCGGGCGGCGCGCGCTACGAGCTCCCCGAGGAGGCGCGCCGCGACGGCGCCGACGCCCTCGCGGGACTGGTGAGCGCGGTCGCCTGGAACGGCTCGATGGTCGTGGTGCGCACCCACCCGGGCAGCGCGCCGGCGGTGGCCCGAGCCATCGACCTCGCCCGGCTGGCGGAGGCGCTCGGGACGCTCGCCGGAGACGACACGGTCTTCGTCGCCCCGCAGCGCGGGCGCGGCGCGCAGCGCCTCGCCGACCGCGTCCGGGCGCTCTTCGGGATCGAGCCGACCTGAGGGCGAGTCGCCCGGA
>DATBLK010000037.1:0-20930 GCA_036555405.1 Anaeromyxobacteraceae bacterium | reverse complement strand
CCCCACGCACCCCCGGCACCGCGCCCCCACGCACCCCCGGCACCGCGCCCCCACGCCCTCGTCACGACCTCCGACCTCGCGGTCAGAACTTCACGTCGACGACCGCATCGCGGCCCTTCCCGTCCGCTGCAACCAGCCGGGCCCTGAGGCTTCCCGACAGGGCGGCCGCGCTCCCCGGGTGCCCGCCGACGGGCGCCCCCTCGGCGGCCCTCACGGCGTCGATCCGCAGCTCGACCTCGCCGCGCCTCGAGGCCGGCCTGCCCGCCTTCGCCTTCACCGCCTCGGCCACGAAGGTCCTGTGGCGCGCGTCGGTGAGGAGGACGCGCGCCGACGTGAGCCTCGAGAGGTCGTAGACCCCGGGCTGCGCGGGGGCCGGGACCTCGAGCTCGCCGGGGAGAAGGGCCCGCAGGCCCCTCGGCACCCTGGCGGGCGCGAGGAACACGCGCATCGACCCGTCGCCCCGCACCCGCACGTCGATGCGGCAGGCGAAGGCGCCCTTCGCCGGTCCGGAGACCGTCCCGCTGCAGCCCGGCGTCGGCTTCACCTTGGCGGCCTTGAGCCCGGCGGCCGGCCGGTCATCTGCAGCGGCCGACCCGCAGAGGAGCAGGGCAAGTGCGATCGCGGACCGGCTTGCAGACATCTCGACCTCCTGGAGCGCGGGGGGCGGTGAGGTTACCCCACGAGCCCTCCGGCCGCGAGGCGGTCGAGGGCCGGCTCCCCCGCTCTCGACCGTTCGCCTAGCGCCAGCCCCGCCACTCGCCGTGGCAGCTCGCGTTGCAGGAGCCGCCGAGCGCGTCCCAGCTGCCTCCCTGGTCGAACTCGACGTCGATCGCTCCGTTCACGTGGAGCGAAACGTCCGGGTTGAGCGTCGGCGGGAAGTACGGGTTCGAGGAGGTGGTGGAGATGTGGCACTCGCCGCAGGCCAGTCCCTGCTCCGAGTAGTGGACATCGTGCAGCCCGGTGTTCGGCGCCGCGCCGTGGCAGCGCACGCAGGCCACGGTCGGGCTGCCCGGCAGCGGCCAGAAGGTCGGAGGCGTCGTGTTCCAGGCCGGCGGCGTCGCCGGGTTCCGGCCGGAGAGCGTCTCGCCGTGGCAATAGGTGGTGCAGCTCCCGGTGGCCGCGCTGTAGGTGCCCAGGCTCGGCGGCAGGCTCGCCTGCCCGGCCCCCTGCAGCGACACCACCGCCCGCGCGCCCGTCCCGCCGACGTGCGCGAAGTCGCCGGGCACGGCGTGGCACGTGGCGCACCGGAACGCCGGGGCGAAGGTCATCCCGTTCGTCGCCAGGCCGGTGAGGTGCGGCTGGTGCGCCCCGGTCCGGTCCGGCGCGTCGACGCCGGTGAGCCGCTGCGAGACGGCGTCCGGCGGCGCGGCCCAGGCCGGCTGGGCATTCACGTCGTAGCCGGCCATTGCAGCCGCGGTCCGCGCCCCGTGGCAGAAGGAGCAGTTCGTCTGCCAGCCGGTCCATCCCGCGCCCGCGTGGCAGGAGTTGCAGGAGGGGCCCGACCCGCCGCCGAAGGTGGCGCCGTGGCAGGAGGTGCAGGTGAGCGAGCCCGGCGTCCCGGAGACGAAACCGAAGAACTGGGGGCCGTGCGTCGCCGGGGAGGTGAAGTCGCCGTGGCCAGCGGCCTGCACCAGGCCGTCGACGTGCTTGCCGCCGGGAACGTTGAGCGTGCCGTCGGGGTTCATGGTGTCGGGGTGGCAGGAGGCGCAGACGCGGGTGTCGGTCCCGACGTCCGGGTGCCCGGTGGCCGGGGCGGGCGGAACGCCGTGGCAGGAGCCGCACGCGAGGGTCGCGCTCCAGGCCGGAGAGGGGCTGGCGCCGTGGCAGTAGGTGGCGCAGCTCCCCGTCCCCTGGTCGTAGGAGCCGAGGCTGGGCGGCAGGCTCCCCTGCCCGGCGCTCTGCAGGGCCACCTCGGCGCGGGCGCTCGCGCCGCTGATGTGCACCAGGCTGAAGAGCACCGGGTGGCAGGTCTCGCACTTGAAGGGCAGCGCCAGGCCCAGGCCGGCGGCGGTCGCGCCGGTGAGGTGCGCCTGGTGTGCTCCGGTGCGATCCGGCGCCGCCACCCCCGTGAGCCGCTGCGAGAGGGCGTCGGGCGGCGCCGCCCAGGTCGGCTGGGCCGCGATGTCGTAGCCGGCCTGCGTGGCGGCGTCCTTCCTGCCGTGGCAGAAGGAGCAGTTCGTCTGCCAGCCGGTCCAGCCCGCGCCGGCGTGGCAGGCGTTGCACGAGGGGCCCACCGCGCCGCCGTAGTCGGCGCCGTGGCAGCCGGTGCAGGCGAGCGCGCCGGGCGCTCCGGAGGCGAACTCGAAGAAGCGCGGCGCGTGGACCGCGGGCGCGGTGTAGTCGCCGTGGCCGCCGGTCGCCTGGACGACGCCGTCGACGTGCTTGCCGCCCCCGACGTTCAGCGTCCCGTCGCCGTTCACGGTGTCGGGGTGGCAGCCGGCGCAGGCGGTCAACGGGTCCACCGGCGGCAGCAGCACGTCGGGGTGGCCGGTGGCCGGCGCGGGCGGCAGGCCGTGGCAGCCGTTGCAGGTGAGACCGGCGCTGCTCCAGGCGGGCGACCCCCCGGCCCCGTGGCAGTACGTGGCGCAGCTCCCGGTCCCCTGGTCGTAGGTGCCCAGGCTCGGCGGCAGGCTCGCCTGCCCGGCGCCCGCCAGCGCCACGGCCGCTCGGGCGGCGGCGCCGCCGATGTGCGAGGGATCCGCCGGCACGGCGTGGCAGGTCTCGCACTTGAAGGCCGACGCGAAGCTCAGCCCACCCGCGGTCGCGCCGGTGAGGTGCGCCTGGTGCGCGCCGTTGCGATCCGGCGCCGCCACGCCCGTGAGCCGCTGCGAGACGGCGTCGGGCGGCGCCGCCCAGGTCGGGTGGAGGGCCACGTCGTAGCCTGCCTTCGTCGTGCCGTCCCTGGCGCCGTGGCAGAACGAGCAGTTCGTCCTCCAGGACGTCCAGCCGTTCGTGGTCTCGTGGCAGAAGTTGCAGGAGGGCCCGGTGCCGCCGTCGTAGGTCGCGCCGTGGCAGCCGGTGCAGGCGAGCGCGCCGGGCGCTCCGGAAGCGAACTCGAAGAAGCGGGGGCCGTGGACCGCGGGCGCGGTGAAGTCGCCGTGGCCGCCGGTCGCCTGGATGGCACCGTCGATGTGCTTTCCGCCGCCGACGTTCAGCGTCCCGTCGGCGTTCACGGTGTCGGGGTGGCAGGCGGCGCAGGCGGTGAGCGGATCGCCCGGAGGCAGCTGCACCTCGGGGTGGCCGGTCGCCGGCGCAGGCGGAAGGGCGTGGCAGCTTCCGCAGACGACGCCGCTCCCGCTCCAGGCCGGCGAGGGAGAGGCTCCGTGGCAATAGGTGGCGCAGCTTCCGGTTCCCTGGTCGTAGGTGCCCAGGCTCGGCGGCAGGCTCCCCTGCCCGGCGCCCTGCAGCGCCACCGAGCCCCGGGCGCCCGACCCGTTCACGTGGCCGAGGTCCGCCGGGACGGCGTGGCAGGTGGCGCACTCGAAGGGCGGGGCGAAGCTCTCGCCGATGCCGGTCGCGCCGCGGAGGTGGGCCTGGTGCGCGCCCGTCCGGTCCGGGGCCGGGACGCCGCCCAGCCGCTGGCGGACCGCGTCCGGCGGCGCGGCCCACGACGGGTGGGCCGCCACGTCGTAGCCGGCCTGCGTGGTGGCGTTCCGTGCGCCGTGGCAGAAGGAGCAGTTCGCCTGCCAGCCCGTCCACCCGAAGCGTGCGTGGCACCCGTTGCAGGACGGGATGACCCCCTCGACGCCGCCGTAGTCCGAGCGATGGCAGGTGTTGCACCTGGGAGCGGTGGGGTCCCCGCCCAGGAAGTCGAGGAACCGGGGACCGTGGTCCGTCGGCGAGCTGAAGTCCCCGTGGCCGAGCTGTCCGGGCGGGTTGAAGACCGCGGCCACCCACTTGTCGGCGCCGTTCACCCGGGTATCGAGGACGCAGGGGTTCGTGAGGATGCAGTCGCCGGCCCAGGCCTGGAAGAGGTTCCCCGGGTCGGGGACGGCGGTCAGCGCCGCGGTGTCCGACCACAGGTACATGGCCGGCGCGCAGGCGTCGGCGCCGCCGCCTGCCGTGCCGCAGTTGATCTTCCCGTCCGTCGACAGGATGGTGCCGCCGACGGGGCGCGAGACGTTCACGTAGTAGAACAGGCCGTACTGCCCCTGGTTCGCGGACGAGGCGCCCGCCGGGATCCTCTTCCCCTCGCCGCAGCCCAGGGCCGCGGCCGCGGCCGCGAAGAGCAGCGAGGTTCCGAAGCGCAGCCGTCGCATGAATGTCCCCCGTCCCCCGAAGGTCCACGCGCCCGGCGGCGAGGCGCACTCAAAGTGCATGCCGGCGTGAAGGAGATCCCCGCCCGGCTCCTGCAAGGCCTACACCCGTCGCCGGGCTCCTCCGGCCAGGGCAACCAGCTGAAATGACACGAACGATCGCGCCGGAGCGCGTCCCGATCGCGCGGGCGCCTGGGGCAGATCCCGCAGACCTGCGGGACCCCGCGCAGGCCCCGAAGGGGGGAGGCTACCCGGCCGCCCTCGCCTCCCCTTCGAGCGCCTGCGGCGGGCGGCCGGTCGGCGCGCTTCAGCGCCAGCCCCGCGCCTCCGCGTGGCAGGTCGTCGCGCAGGTGCCGGTCGCCGCATCCCAGGTGCCGGGGAACTCGAAGGCCACGTCGGCCACGCCGTTCACGTGCAGCCCGACGTCCGGCCGGAGCACCGGCGGGAAGTAGGAGACCGGGTCCGCCGTGTCGTAGTGGCAGGAGCTGCAGGGGAGGCCTTGCCCGCTGTAGTGCTCGAGGTGGAGCGGCGTCCCGGTGTAGGCCGAGGAGCCCGACGGCGGCGGCAGGCCGTGGCAGCGCTCGCAGGCCTGGGTGGCGCCGCCCGGCGGCGGCCAGTAGGTCGCCGCGCTCCAGACGGGCGACGCCGGCGGCGCCACCATCGTCGAGCCATGGCAGTAGGTGGCGCAGGTCCCGCTGACCTGGTCGTAGGTCCCGAGGTCGGCGGGCAGGCTCGCCTGACCGGCGCCGGTGAGCGCGACCGCGGCCCGAGCGCTGGTCCCGCTGACGTGGGTGAGGTCGGCGGGGACCGCATGGCAGGTGGCGCACGCGAACGCCGGCGCGTACCGCTGCCCGTTGGTGGCCAGGCCCGTGAGGTGCGGCTGGTGCGCCCCGGTCCGATCGGGCGCGGGGACGCCGGTCAGGCGCTGGGAGACCGCATCCGGCGGAGCCGCCCAGTCCGGGTGGACGGCCGGGTCGTACCCCGCCCTGGTCGTCGCGTTCCGCGTCCCGTGGCAGAAGGAGCAGTTCGTCCGCCAGCCAGTCCAGCCGTAGAGCGAGTGGCAGCCGTTGCACGAGGTCCCCATGCCGCCGTTGTAGTCGGCGCCGTGGCACCCGGTGCAGCCGAGCGCCCCGGGCGTTCCCGAGATGAAGGCGAAGAACTGGGGCGCGTGGATCTGCGGCTCCGTGAAGTCGACGTGCCCGCCCGTGGCCTGGATGACTCCGTCGACGTGCTTCCCCCCGGCGAGGTTCAGCGTCCCGTCGGCGTTCATCGTGGCGCCGTGGCACTGGGAGCAGCTGGTGAGCACCGGCGAGGCGGCGGGGTGCGGCGCCGGGGGCGGCAGGCCGTGGCAGGTGCCGCAGGCCGCCTGGGTGCCGTCGACGGTGGTCCAGCTCGGCGTCGGGTTCGATCCGCCGTGGAGCGTGGCGCCGTGGCAGTAGTTCGCGCAGGTGAGGCCGACGGTGTCCCACGAGGTCGGGGAGCCCTGGGCCCGGGCCAGCGGACCCCAGGTGAGGTCGATGGGCGGAGCCGCGTGCCCGATGTCGGCGGGGACGGCGTGGCACTCGCTGCACGCGAGCGCCGTCCGCACCGGGCCGCCGTTCAGGTGCCTCTGGTGTGCACCCACTCCGCGCGCGGTCGTCGCGGTGTTCCCCTTGGCGTCTCGCGGCGGCGCCGCCGCCCCCGGCGCCGGGAGGCGGGCCGGGTCGCCGTGACAGCCGGTGCAGTTCCCCCCCGACCCGGACAGCTGCAGGACCGCGTCCACGTGGAGGCCGCCGGCGACGTCGATGCTCCCGTCCGCCTTCACGGTCCCGGCGTGGCAATCGCGGCACCCGGCGGGGCTCGGGCCGGTCGCCGGGTGGGGCGCCGGCGGCGGCAGGCCGTGGCAGGCGCCGCAGGCGGCCTGCGACCCGTCCACCTTGTTCCAGATGGGCGCGGTGAGGCTCCCGCCCGGGAGCGTCGCCCCGTGGCAGTAGTTCGCGCAGGTGAGCGCCCCCGCGTCCCACGACGGCACCGCGCCCCCGGCCCTGGCGAGCGGCCCCCAGGTGAGGTCGAGCGGGAGTCCGGCGTGCGCGATGTCGCCGGGGACCGTGTGACACTCCGTGCAGGCGAGCGCCCCGGCCAGGGGTCCGGGGTTCAGGTGTGCCTGGTGCGCCCCGACGCCGGGCGCCGTGGTGTCGGTGTTGCCGCCCACGTCGGCCGGCGGGGCGGGGGCGATGGCCGGGTTCGGCCGCGCCGGGTCGCCGTGGCAGCCGGTGCAGCTGCCGCCGCTCCCCGAGAAGTCGGCCCGGCCGTTGACATGGAGGCCGCCGGGGACGTCGACGGTCCCGTCCGCCCTGGCGGTGCCGGCGTGGCACTCGACGCAGCCGGCCGCGCCGGACGGGACGAGCGGGTGCGGGCGCGGTGGCGGGACGCCGTGGCAGGCGCCGCAGGCGGCCTGCGTGCCGTCGACCAGCGTCCACTTCGGCGAGGCGACGCTCCCGCCCGAGAGCGTCGCCCCGTGGCAGTAGTTCGCGCAGGTGAGCGCGCCCTCGTCCCAGGACGGCGTCGCGCCCCTGGAGCGCGCCAGCGGACCCCAGGTGAGGTCGAGCGGCAGGCCGGCGTGGGCGACGTCGGCGGGCACGGTGTGGCACTCGGCGCAGGCGAGCGCGGCGCGCACCGGCCCGTCGTTGAGGTGCGCCTGGTGCGCGCCGACGCCGGGAGCGGTGGTCTCGGTGTTGCCCAGCGTGTCGACCGGCGGCGCCGGGGCGATGCCCGCCGGCGTCCGCGCCGGATCCCCGTGGCAGGCGGTGCAGCTCGCGCCGGCTCCTCCGAAGTCGACGAGCCCGTTCAGGTGGAGGCCGCCGGCGACCAGGATGGTCCCGTCGCCCCTCACCGTGCCGCCGTGGCACTCGGCACAGCCGGCCGCGCCGGACGGGACGGGGGGGTGCGGGCGCGGCGGCGGGATGCCGTGACAGGTGCCGCAGGCGGCCTGCGTGCCGTCGACCAGCGTCCACCTCGGCGAGGTGACGCTCCCGCCCGAGAGCGTCGCCCCGTGGCAGTAGTTCGCGCAGGTGAGCGCCCCGGCGTCGAACGACGGCGTCGCGCCGCCGGCCCCGGCCAGCGCGCCCCAGGGCAGCTCCACCGACCCGTTCGAGTGCGCGACCTCCGTCGGCACGGCGTGGCAGGCGTCGCAGGCCAGCGCGGCGCGGATGCTCCCGTCGCGCAGGTGGCTCTGGTGCGCGCCCACGCCGGCCTCCGCCTCCGAGGTCCGCCCGCGCGCGTCGGTCGGCGGCGCCGGAGCGTTCGCGGCCGGCGTCCGGGTGGCGTCGCCGTGGCAGGTGGTGCAGTTCACGCCCTGCCCGCGGGCCTGCTGGGGCCGGCGGCTCTCGGCGCAGGAAGCGAGCGCGACCAGGCTCGCGAGGAAGGTTCCAACGAGGAAGGCGCGCATTCGGGCCATTCTCGGGAAGCCTCCCCATGGGTGCAAGAGGGAACTCACCGGCGACCGCGCCGCCGCCACGATCTCGCGAGGAGGAGCGCCGCCGCGAGGAGCGGCGCGACGCCCGGGCCGCCCGCCCCGCACCCGCACCCGCCGGCCCCCTTCGTTCCGGCCGGCGGCGCGCAGGTCGCGGTCGCGGCGCCGGCGGGGTATGCAGCGCAGACGCCGGCGACGTCGTCCTGCGAGAGCGTCCGCTTGGCGGTCTCGCCGGGGACCATCGTCGGGTCCATCGTGTTCTCCCCCGGGTTGCTGCAGGAGTCGTACGGCGGCGGGTAGGAGCAGGTGTGGTCGAGCCCCAGCATGTGGCCGGCCTCGTGCGCCGCGACGTCGCCGACGTCGATCCAGATGCAGCCGCCCTGCGGCGGGAGGTAGGGCGGGTACGCGCAGGTCGCGGCCGGCGGGTCGGCGCAGGTGAAGTACGTGCCCCGGGGGAGCCCGGCCGGGCCGCCGCTGGCGCCGTTCCAGCCGTGCAGCTCCATGTCGGCGTCCAGGATCTCGCCGCTGGCGGGGTCGTAGGAGACGGTGGTGAGCGCGATGGTGGCGAGGCTCGAGCCCGGGTCGACGGGGTCGTGCTCCCAGCAGTTGAACTTCGCGGCACAGGCGCCCGGGCTCCCGAGGCAGGGGTCGCCGGCGGCCACGTCGAGGCACAGCCCGACCCGGAAGACGACGAGGTTCACGCCGTCGTTCCCGCTCGCGGTCTGCGCCGTGGCGGGTCCGGCGGCGAAGGCGAAATCGGTGCAGGGCTGCGCCTCGCCGGCCCGCGTCGCCTGCCCCCACGCCGGGAAGCTCGCCGCGGCCAGCGCCGCCGCGGCGCCGCCGTCCGCGCAGCCGGGGACCGAGAGGAACTGGGAGGCGTTGACGCGGAAGGGCACCGTCCGCTTGCCCCACCACAGGCAGAGGCCCTGCTCCGGGTGGCCGGAGACGGTGGTGGAGCGCACGTAGGCGCGCCCCGCCGCGGGCGCGAGGAGCGCCGGCGCAGCGGCCAGGGCGGCGAGCGCGGCGAGTGGCCGGACCCTCATCGCCGCCGCATCGTAGCCGCGGGCGCCGGGGCCGGCTACCGCGGCGTGGCGAGCCGGCGCGCCTGCCGTTCCAGCAGCGCCGCCTCCCGGGCCCTCCCCGCCGCGGCCAGGGCGCGCGCTCCGCGCTGCGCCGCCTCGGCGGCCTCGCCGGGCCGGCCCAGGGCCTGGAGCGCCTCGACGAGCCCGCGGTGCGCCTCCGGATCCGCGGGGTCGATCTCCGCCGCGGCGCGGAAGTGCTCGGCCGCGCCGGCGAGGTCGCGGCCCTCGGCGAGCGCGTTCGCGAGGCCGTAGTGGGCGGCCGCCGAGCGGGGCTCGCGGCGCAGGTCCTCCCGGTACGAGGCCGCGGCCTTCTCCAGCGTGGCCGCGGCCTCCCCGGCGCGGCCGGAGCGCCGCAGCGCGTGGGCCAGGTTGTAGAGGAGGTCGGAGGCGCGGGCGCGATCCCGGTCCAGCTCCAGCGCGCGGCGGAATGCCTCGGCGGCGGCCTCGTGCCGGCCGCGGTGCAACTCGATGCGGCCGGTCTCGTTCCAGGCGTCGAGCGCGTGGCGGGGGGAGACCTCGACGGCCCGCCGGTAGGCGTCGACGGCCTCGTCGAGCGAGCCTCGCCGCGCCAGCGCGTAGGCCAGCGTGAGCCAGGCCGGCGCGTGGTACGGCATCCGCCGGAGAAGCTCGCGGCACTCCGCCGCGGCCTCGGCGAACGCCTCCTGCTGGACGAGCGCAGCCGCGAGCCGGTCGCGGGCGGCGTAGTGGCCGGGCAGGATCTCGAGCGCGGCGCGGAACTCGCGGGCGGCGGCGGCGGGGTCCTTCCCCTCGAGGAGCGCGCCCCGGCCGAAGCGGAGCCAGGGGTCGGACGGCGACCGGGCGATGGCGGCGCGGTAGAGCTCGTCGCTCTCCTCCGGGTCGTCGCGCAGCGAGGCGACCTCGGCCTCGAGGCGCCCGACCTGCTCGGCGTGGTCGAGCTGGCCGGTGAAGGGCGCGCGGGAGAGGCGGGAGAGGACGTCGCGCGCCATCCGCCGCCGGTCGAAGGGGGTGAGCGCGAGGAGGCGCCCGGCCTCCTCCTCGGTCGGCGGCTCGGCGGCGCCCGCCGGGGAAGCGCCGGGCAGGGCGGCGGCCACGCGCGGAAAGACCGCCCGCGCCAGCAGGTAGTTCCCCCGCGGCCGGAGGTGGACGTGCTCCCAGAAGAGGTCGGCGCCGGGGGCGCCGCCCGGGCTCGCCGCGGCCAGCGCCGCCTCGCCGTCGACGAGCTCGACGCCCGGCCCGCCCCCGGCCGCCACCTCGCGGACGACGTCGTTCAGGGGCGCGTCGGCGCGGAAGCGCAGGGCGTCGAGATCGCGGGCGCGCCGGAAGCGCTCGCCGGCCGCCGACGCCTCGCCCAGGGCCTGGAGGCGCCGCGCGATGCGGAACTGCAGCTCGGCGTGGCGGTCGTCCAGGCGTTCGGCCTCCAGGTAGCGGTCCAGGGACTCGCGAGACCGTCCCGCCGCCTCGAGCCCCGCCCCGTCGGCGACCAGCGCGTCGAAGCGGGCGAGGTCGGCGGCGCCCAGCCCCTCCCGGTGGAGCGAGGCGAAGGGGGCGCCGTCGGAGAGGCTCACGCCCACGGTGGAGAGGAGGACGCGGGCGCCCGAGCGCCGCGCCGCCCGGACGACGTCCTCGAGGTTGGTGCGGAAGCTCGCTCGGGCGCGGGCCAGCGCCGGCGAGCTCTCGGCCACCGTCCGGCCCAGGAACATCTCCATGCCGAGCCACTCGCCGGCGCCGGCGCTCCGTGGGCGGAGCGCTCCGGCGAGCAGCTGCCCCAGGCGCGTGGAGCGCACCGCCACCCCGGCCCGGACCAGGGGAAGGGCGGCGCCCCGCGCCGTGAGCGCCGTGCCGGGGCCGTACGGCCCCACCACCTCGTTGTTGCCGGCGTAGACGACGAGGAGGTCGGGCTCGCGCCGCGAGAGGTCGCGCGCCATGGGGAGGAGCACGTGCGAGCTCACCGCGGTGACCGCGGCGTTCACGACCTCGAGCTCGACCGCCGGGAACCGCGCCCGGAGCATGACCTCCAGGTACCGGGCGAGCGAGTAGGCCGGCTCCGGATCGCCCTGGGCCGCCGACTCGCCCAGGACGACGACGCGGAAGGTGCCGGGCCGCCTCTGCGCCGGGATGGCGAACGGCGGCGGGAGCCGGAAGGCGCCCGGAGGGAAGAACTGCCAGGTGAAGCGGTCGTTGTCGCAGAAGGCGGGCCGGCCCCCGGCCGTGCAGGGGACGGTGAAGGAGGCGTCGTGGCCCACTCCGGCGAGGCGCAGGACCCCTTCCGCGGCGCCGAGCAGGAGGGCCGGCGCAGCGACGGCGGTGGCGATGCGGAAGGCCCAGCGGCGCACGGCTTCCTAGAAGAGCGTGTAGATGAGGGGCGCGAGCGGGCTCCCCTGCGTGAGCACGATGAGCGCGCCGAGGAGGAGGAGCAGGAGCACGATGGGGAGGAGCCACCACTTCTTGTTCTGCGCCAGGAACTGGAGGTACTCGGCGACGATGCGCAGCCTGCCCATGGCCTTCCCCTGGTGGAGCTTGCGGTAGTCCGACCGCCGCCCCGGCTCGCGCCGCACCCAGTAGCTCGGGAGCGCCGGGTCGCTGCCCAACTCGAGGAAGCGCTTCCCGAGGACCCGCGCCAGGAGGCCCATGGGCGCCACCGCCAGGAGGAAGAGCGCCGCCAGCACGCCTCGCGAGACCACCCAGCCGAGCGCGAAGGCGAACGCCATCCACGCGCGGTAGAGCAGCCGGAGGCGGGCCGGGGCGGCGAGGCCCAGCCCGGCGAGCAACAGGCCGCCGCCGCCGAGGGCCGCGCCCGCGGCGGGCAGGCCGCGGCGCAGGCCCAGCCAGGCCCCGGCGGCGACGAGGAGGCCGCCGAGGACGAGGCCGAAGCTCCGCAGGGCGCGCGCCGAGAGGTCGAGCGCGGCGAGCTCGGTGCGGACGTCGCTAGTCCAGCTCATGTCGCGCCCGCCAGTCGCCCGCCTCCCGGTAGGGCGGCTGCCCGGCCTTGTGGAGGAGGAAGGAGCCCATCGCCAGGGCGTCGATCTCGGTCCGCATGAAGCAGCGCCAGGCGTCCTCGGGCGACTCCACCATGGGCTCGCCGCGGACGTTGAAGGAGGTGTTGACGAGCAACGGGCAGCCGGTGCGCCGGAAGAAGGCCGCCAGGAGCGCGTGGAAGGCCGGGTTGTCCTCGCGGCGGACGGTCTGGACCCGCGCCGAGTGGTCGACGTGGGTGACCGCGGGGATCTCGGAGCGCACCACCTGGAGGAGGTCGAGGCCGGTCGGCGTGGCGCCGGACGCCTCGGCCGGCCGGCGGCGATCCCGGTGCACCTCGGCGGTGAGGAGCATGTAGGGGCTCTCGACGTCGAGGTCGAACCAGCGCGCCGCCTCCTCGGCGAGGACCGCGGGGGCGAAGGGGCGGAAGCTCTCCCGGTACTTCACCTTGAGGTTCATCCGCCGCTGCATGCCCGGGTCGCGAGCGTCGCCGAGGATGGACCGGCTCCCCAGCGCGCGCGGCCCGAACTCCATCCGCCCCTGGTACCAGCCCACCACCTTCCCCTCGGCGAGGAGCCCGGACACGGCCTCGCGGAGCGCTTCCGCGTCGAGGCGCCGGTGGGGGAGGCCCCGCTCCTCGAGGAAGGCGGCGATCTCGGCGTCGCCGTGCTCGGGCCCGAGGAGCGCGCCGCGCATGAGGTCGCGGCCGCCCTTCTCCGGGACCGGCCGGCGGCGGTGGTGGTGGGTGGCGACGCAGGCGGCGCCGAGCGCCCCCCCGGCGTCGCCCGCCGCCGGCTGCACCCAGAGCTCGTCGAATATCCGGGAGCGCAGGAGCTTCCCGTTGGCGACGCAGTTCAGGGCGACGCCCCCGGCCATGCACAGCCGCGCCTCGCCGGTCTCGCGGCGCACGTGGCGCGCCATCCGCAGCACGACCTCCTCGGCGACCTCCTGGATGGAGCGCGCCAGGTCCATCTCCCGCCGGGTGATGGGCCCCTCCGGCTGCCGCGCCGGGCCGCCGAAGAGCCGCGCGAAGCGCTCCCCCGTCATCCGCAGGCCGGCGCAGTACTCGAAGTACGACATGTCGAGCCGGAAGGAGCCGTCCTCGCGCAGGTCGAGGAGGTGGTCGCGGATGGCGCCGGCGTGGCGCGGCTCGCCGTAGGGGGCGAGCCCCATGAGCTTGTACTCGCCCGAGTTCACCTTGAATCCGCAGAAGGCGGTGAAGGCCGAGTAGAGGAGTCCGAGCGAGTGCGGGAAGCGCAGCTCGGCGGCGATCTCGACGCCGGCCCCGCTCCCCACCCCGAACGACGAGGTGGCCCACTCCCCGACCCCGTCCACGGTGAGGAAGGCGGCGCGCGCGAAGGGCGAGGGGAAGAAGGCCGAGGCGGCGTGGGACTCGTGGTGCTCGGCGAAGAGCACCGGCCCGCGGAACCCGAGCTCCCGCTCCACCAGGTCGGGGATCCAGAGCTTCTTCCCCAGCCACTGCGGCATCGCCGCCAGGAACGCCGGAAGCCCGCGCGGCGCCAGGGCCAGGTGGGTCTCGAGGATGCGCTCCAGCTTCAGGAAGGGCTTGTCGTAGAAGGCCACGCAGTCGAGGTCGCCGACCTCGACCCCGCCCTGCCGCAGGCAGGCGCGGGCGGCGTGCACCGGGAAGGAGGGGTCGTGCTTGCGGCGCGTGAAGCGCTCCTCCTGGGCCGCCGCCACGATGAGCCCGTCCCGGAGCAGGCAGGCGGCCGAGTCGTGGTAGTACGCGGCGATCCCGAGGACGTTCATGGGCCGTGAGCGCCGGCCACGATAGCACGCGGACCGCGGGCCACCGGGTCGCTCGCGCGCGGGGCCTCCGGCCGTCAGTCGAGGGCGTGGCAGGCGATGCAGAGCGCCTTGCGGCCCACGTCGCTCCCGGGCGGCATCGACGAGGCCGCCACCGGGCGGACGGCCGCCTCGTAGGTGCGCCGGTCCCTGAGGTCGATGGCGGGCCGCACCGCGGCGCCCGGCGGGATTGCGAGCCGGTACTTCCACGGCGAGCGACCGTCGTGACAGGTCGTGCAGCGGACCTCGCCGTCGGGGAGCAGCACGCCGCGGCGCACGACCTCCTCGAGGGGGCGGAGGTGCGAGCCGGGGCGAAGCTGTGCGCCCCGGTAGTCGAGGTCCACGGGGTGGTTCATGCCGGCGTCGGCGCGGCCGTGGCAGCTCGCGCAGTCGCGCGCCGGGGCCGCGTCGGATCCGGGCCGGCCGAGCGCGCAGGGGGAGGCGCCGGCCGCCGGCGGAGCCAGGAGGGCGAGCGCGAGGAGGGCGGTCCGGGTTGCGTTCACGCCGGCCGGGGACTGCCTGCCCCGCGCCAGCGCCGCTCCGCCGCGATCGCCTGCAAGGTCGCGGCCCTGCGCCGCGGGCGCGCTCCGGGGCGAGGGGGCGCGGCGACCCGGCCCCGGGCCGCTGCTCACCGAATTCGGGAAGGACGGCCGGCGGTTGGGGCCGCGGGCGGCGCCGACCCGATGAGGCGCGCCCGAACCGGTGAGCGCCCCGCCGCCGATGTGCGCCGTTGCCGCAAGGGTGCGCACCCGCGCCGCGTGCTAGTCTCCCTCCACTCCGCCGAACGATCCGCTCCGCGTGAAGCCATGAGTGCCCGCACCCACCGGCCCTGCCTGCTCCGCGGGCCGCGCCGGCGCCCCCCGGGCGAGGCCGGCGCCTGGCTCGCGCCGGCGCGGGCCGCGGCGGCGCTCTCGCTGGCGGTGCTCGCCGCCGCGCAGCTCGCCGGGTGCGGCCAGGGGAGGCGGCCGGGGCGCCCCGAGCCTGCGGGGCGGGGCGAGCCGGTGGGCCCGCCCGCCCAGATCACCGCCGGCCCGGGAGGCGGCTCCCTGACCTCCGACGACGGCGGCCTGACCCTCGTCGTGCCGCCGGACGCCGTCCCCGCCCCCACCGAGTTCACGGTGCAGCGCATCGCCAGCACCGCGCCGGGCGCCTCGTCGGCCTGGCGGGTCGGGCCCACCGGCGTCGACTTCTCGGCCCCGGTGTCCCTGGTCTTCCGGCCCGCGCTCGGCCGGGGGATCGCCGGGCTCGCGGTCGACTACCAGGACGCCACCGGCTACTGGGTGCCGGCGTCGAGCAACGTGACCGCAGACGCGGTGGCCCGGACCCTCACCGTCGCCGCGACCCGCCTCGACGCCAGCGACTGGGCGCTGGTTCCGGCATCCGGGGCCCGCGACCTCCAGGGCAGCTTCTCGCTCACGCAGGGCGTGGAGATCCCGTTCGTCGCCCAGGGCAGCGCCATGCTGAGCTTCGCGGGCGAGGACGCGGTCGGCTCCTGGTACCTCGTCGCCGGGACGGCCACGGTGCCGGCGAGCATCGCCTCGGGCACGAGCACCTGCACGCCCGCCGACGTCACCGTCCCGCTCGACACCAACGTCGCCGAGGTCGACGCCGCCGGGACGCGCTTCGACTGGGGGATCGCCGCCCGCTGGTCGCTCACCTGCGTCGACGGCGCGGGGTCGACGACCACCCCGTGGCTGGCGACGCTCTTCGATTCCTTCGGGCTGAACCTGCCGGCCTGCGCCCGCGGCTACGTCGGAACGCCGCTGGTGGCGCCGGACCGGCTGCAGGGGACCTACGCCATCGACTGCGGAGCCCGGGGATCGGTGGCGGCCACCTGGGACTTCGCCGCCTGCCCCGCCGCCGAGGGGCGCTCCTGCCCTCCCTCGAGCGCCTGCCGGTCCGGGGCGTCGATCTCCTGCGCCACCGGCGCGCCGGTCTGCAACGACGGGCCTGCCGCGCCGGACGGCACGCCCTGCGGGACGGGAAGGGCCTGCAGCGGCGGGCTGTGCCTGCCGGCGCCCTGACGCCGCCGACCGGTCACCGCGCGCAGGCCGCCTCCACCTCCTCGGGCCTCTTGGGGATGGCGCGGGTGAGGTTGTCGCCGCCGTCGGCCGTCACCAGGATGTCGTCCTCGACGCGGATGCCGACGCCGCGCATCTCCGCCGGCGCCTGCGCGTCGTCGGCGGCGACGTAGAGGCCGGGCTCGACGGTGATCACCATCCCCGGCGCCAGCGGCCGCGAGACCTTCCCCGGGTAGTAGTCGCCGACGTCGTGCACGTCGAGCCCGAGCCAGTGGCTGGTCCGGTGCATGTAGTAGCGGCGGAAGGACTTGTCGGCGATGCGCTCCTCGGCGTTCCCCTCGAGGAGCCCGAGCCGGATCATCCCCTCGGTGAGCCGCCGGACCGCGAGCTCGTGGATGCCGTCGACCGTCGCCCCGGGCCGCACCGCGGCGATGGCCTCTTCCTGGGCGCCGAGCACGACCTCGTAGAGGGTGCGCTGGGCCGCGGTGAACGTCCCCGACACCGGGAAGGTCCGCGTCACGTCGGCGGTGTACCAGCGGTACTCGCCGCCGGCGTCGACGAGGCAGACGTCGCCGTCGCGGAGCTCGGCGTCGCCGGCGCGGTAGTGGAGGATGCAGCTGTTCGCCCCCGCGGCCACGATGGTGCCGTAGCCGGGGCCGTTCCCGCCGCGGCGACGGAAGGCGTACTCGATCTCGGCCTGGACCTGGTGCTCGCGCCGCCCGGCGTGGCCGTCGCGCATGGCCGCGAGGTGGGCCTCGGCGGTGATCTCCGCGGCCCGCCGGAGCAGCGCCACCTCCTCCGGCCCCTTCAGCAGGCGCTCCTCGTGGAGCGCGGCGGCCGGATCGAGGATCTCCTCCGGCGCCCTCGCCCCGGTCCGGGACCGGGCCCGGAGGTCGCGGATGGCCCGCGCCAGGCGCGCGTCCCAGGCGTCGTCCTGGCCGAACCGGTACCAGAGCGGTCCGGCGCCGTCGAGGAGCGCGGGGAGCCGCCCCTCCAGCTCGGCCACCGGGTGGGCCTCGTCGGCCCCGAAGCGCTCCATCGCCCCCTCGACGCCGGCGCGGTACCCGTTCCAGATCTCCTTCTCCTTGTCGCGGGGCCGGACGAACAGCACGAGCCGGGTCGGCCCCGTCCCCTCGCCGGCGAAGAGCAGCGCGCACCCGTCCGGCTCCTCGAAGCCGGTGAGGTACAGGTGGTCGGAGTCGGGCCGGAAGATGTACTCCGAGTCGGCGTTCCGGATCCGCTCGCCGGCGGCCGGGAGGAGCAGGACGCCGCCGCCCCGCTCGCGCATGCGGCGGGCGACGGCCTCGCGGCGCCGCCGCTGCGGCTGGGCGTCGGAGCTCATGGGGGCGAGAGGATACACCGCGGCCCGGGGGCCGCGGCGGCCGTCAGCTTCCCTTGAACTTGAAGGACACCTTCAGCTTCACGCGGTAGGCGACGATCTTGCCGTTCTCGATGTGCAGGTCCTGAGCCACCACCTCGGCGACGCGCAGGTCGCGCAGCGTCTTCGCCGCCTGCTGGACGGCGGCGCTGGCGGCCTTCTGGAAGGAATCGGGGCTCGACCCGACGATCTCGATGACCTTGTAGACGCTCTCCGCCATGACGACCTCCTCGCCGCGGCTCGCGGCCTGCCGTACTTTGACGCGCAGGCGACGAAAGGCAAGCGCCCTGGCGGGAGGGCCCCGGAGCGACAAGAAGCGCCATTCCCAGGTCAGGGCGACGGGGGGGCCGGTCCCCCTCCCGCCGGGTGCGCGGCGCCGCACCAGGCGCGGAAGGCGGCTCGCTGAGCCTCGGTCGGCGACGCCGCCGGCTCGAGCCAGGCGGTGTCCTCGGGTGGCGCCCCGAGCGGCACCGCGACCTCCAGGAGCTCCCCGCGGCGGAAGAGGTGGAGCCGGAGCTGGCCGCCGGGGCCGCGCTCGCGCATCCGCGCCCAGAGCGCCTCGCGGTCGGCGCGGAAGCCGCCCTCGGCGACGATCTCGTCGCCCGCGGTGAGGCCGCAGCTCCAGGCCGGGCTCCCCTCGCGCACCGAGGAGACCTCGCCGTCGGCGTCGACCTCGGCCCCGAGCCACCCCCAGGCCACCTCTTCCCCCTCCCCTGCGGCGCCTCCCTCGTCCGCCAGGCCGCGGGCGGGCCGGCGCCGGAGCGCGAGCCCGACGAGGTCGAGGTCGAGCTCGACCTCGCCCGTGCCGCGGACGTGGCGGTCGAAGAAGGCCCGCGCCTCCCCGGCGCCGGCCCATTCGGCCACCGCCCGCTCCACTCCGTCCTCGGGGAGCCCGCCCTCGGCGTGGCGCTCGAGGAGCAGGCGCAGGAGCCCGTCGAGCGAGCGGCCGCGCCGCCGCAGGAAGAGGTCCAGCGCCGCCGCCACCACCTCGCCCTTGCGGTAGTAGGAGACGGTGCTGTTCACGCTGTTCTCGTCGGGCCGGTAGTGCTTCACCCACGCGAGCAGGCTCGCCTCCTCCAGGCTGGCCTTGGCCGCGCCCGGCGTGCGGAGCAGGTGCGTGACCGCGGTGCCGAGGTGCCGGAGCCAGTCGGCGGCGGGGAGGAGGCCGGCGCGGACCAGGAGGAGCCGGTCCCAGTAGCTCGTCGCCCCCTCGAACCACCACAGGAGCCGCGTGTACTGCTCGCGCCCGTAGTCGTAGGGCGCGAGCGCGGCGGGCCGGAGCCTCTTCACGTTCCAGGCGTGGAGGTGCTCGTGGGCGGCGAGCGAGAGGGTCTCGAGGTAGGCCGGGCGCGGCGCGAAGCCGTGGCGGTCGACGGCCAGGGTGGTGCTGCCCGCGTGCTCGAGGCCGCCGCGCCGCCGGTCGGAGAGGTGGACGATGAAGAGGTAGCGGGGGTACGGGAGGCTCCCGAGCATGGCGCCGGCCTGCTCCACGACGAGCTTGAGATCGGCGGCCAGGGCGGCGAGCTCGAGGTTCCCGCGGCCCCAGGCGGCGACGCGGTGGGACCGGCCCAGGGCCTCGAAGTCGGCGACGGCGTGGGTCCCCACCTCCACCGGCGAGTCGGCGAGCTCGTGGTAGTCGCGGGCCTCGAAGACGGCGGGCCCGCCCTCGAGCGCGGTGTCGGCGCGCCAGCCCGGGGGCGCCTCCACCTCGAGGCGGCAGGGCTCGGCGAGGCGCCCCTCGGCGTGGAGAAAGAGGTTGGCGCCGTTCCAGAAGGCGTGGGTCCCGTCGAGGTGCGAGGTCCGGACGCCGAGGTCGTTGGCGTAGATCCGGTAGCGGGCCACGAGCCTCGGGGCTCCCGCGGCGCGCACCAGGAATCGGTGCTTGTCGAGTCGCTCCCAGGCGAGCGGCCGGCCCCGGTCGTCGGCGGCGGCGAAGCCCTCGAGGTGGCGGGCGAACTCGCGGACCAGGTAGCTCCCCGGCGTCCACACCGGGAGGGCGAGCACCGCCTCGGGCCCCGGCTCGTCGAGCTCCGCCTCCACCTGGAAGAGGTGCGAGCGCGGCTCGGGCATCGACACGCGGTAGCGCATGCGGGCGGGCATGCTACCAGAGGCACCCGCGAGAGCGGACCCGCCCGCTTCGCGACGGCCGCCGATCGTACTAGGGTGGCGACATCCTCCGGGTAGGGAGCGAGCGTTGCTGGCGGAGACGGCTGACACACTCAAGGTGTACCTGCTGGGGCGCTTCGAGGTGGTGCGCGGCGACGCTCCGGTCCCCGGGCACGCCTGGCGGCGCCGGCGGCCCGCCGACCTCCTCAAGCTCGTGGCGCTCGCCCCGGGGCGGGCGCTTCCCCGCGAGCGGGTGGTGGAGGCGCTGTGGCCGGGCCGCGACCACGCGAGCGGAGCCAACAACCTCCACCGCGCCCTCTACGACCTGCGCCAGATCCTCGGCGGCCGCTGGGTGGACCTCGACCGCGGCCAGGTCCGGCTGCGCACCGGGGCCTGGGTGGACGTCGAGGCCTTCGAGACCGCGGCCGGCGCCGGAGACCCTGCCGCCCTCGAGCTCGCCGCGGCCCTCTACCGGGGCCCGCTCGCACCCGAGGACCTCCACGCCGCCTGGCTCGCGGAGCGGCGCGCGGAGCTGCGCCGGCGCTTCGCGGCGGTGGCCCTTTCCGCCGCCGGGTCCCTCGCCGGGCGCGGCGAGGCGGGCAAGGCCATCCCCCTCCTCCGCCGCGCCGCCGACGCCGACCCGCTGTCCGAGCCGGTCCACCACCTCCTGGCGCGCCTGCTGGCCGAGGCCGGCCGCCGCGCCGAGGCGCTCCGGCAGGTCGAGGTCGCCGAGGAGGCGCTCCGGGCCGCGGGGCGCGAGCCGGGCGAGCCCCTCCGCGCGCTGCGCGCCGCGATCCAGCGGGGCGAGGTCGGGCCGACGCCGGGCGGGGCCGGCTACGACGGCGCCCGGCGGGTGGCGATGCGCCTCCTCGGCACCGCCGACCCGCCCCCGCTCCGCGGCCGGCCCGCGGCGCTGGGCCTCATCGAGGCCCTCGCCGGGCGCGGCTGCGGGGGGCTGGTGCTCCTCGGCGAGCCGGGCGTGGGCAAGACCCGACTCGCGGTGGAGGGCGCGCGGCTGGCCCAGTCGCGAGGGGCGGTGGTGCTCGCCGGGACCACCGCCGGCGCCGACGGTCGGCCCTACGGCCCCTTCGCCGACGCCTTCGCCGACTACTACCGGGCCGGCGGGACGGCCGGCTCCGACCCCTTCGCCGAGGGGCCCGCCGCCGGCGGCGTCGAGGGCGAGAAGCTCAGGCTCTTCGAGGCCGTCCGCGGCGCCCTGCGGGCCGTGGGCGGCGGGAAGCCCGTCTACCTGCTCCTCGACGAGGTCGACGAGGTGGACGAGTCTTCCGCGAACCTCGTCCACTACCTCCTGCGCGGCGCCGAGGCGCTGCCGCTCGCGGTCGTGGCCACCTGCCGCGAGGAGTCGGTCCGCGCCGGGGAGCCGGTGCGGACGCTCCTGGCCCACCTCGACGCCGAGAAGCTGGCCCGCGGCGCGCGCCTGCAGCGGCTCGACCTCGGCGCCACGCGGGAGCAGCTCGCCGACCTGCTCGGGGTGGAGCCGCCCGCGCCGCTGGCGGCGCAGTTCCACCGCGTCGCCGACGGGAACCCCTACCGCGCCGAGGAGCTGGCCCGGGCATGGCGCGAGGGCGGCCGGCTGCCGACCGGCGACCTCGCCGCCGCCATCCGCGAGCGCGCCGGACGCCTCGGTCCCGAGGCCGGGGCCCTCCTCGCCGCCGGCGCCGTGGCCGGCCGCCGCTTCGACCTCGCCGTCGCCGCGACCGCCGCCGACCTCCCCGAGGAGGCCTCGCGCGCCGCCGCCGAGCGCTGCCTGGAGGCGCAGCTTCTCGACGAGGACGACGGCGCGCTCCGCTTCCACCACGCCCTGGCCCGCGAGGCCCTCCTCCAGGCGATCCCGGCGCCGCGGCGCGCCGCGCT
>DATBLK010000012.1:0-8293 GCA_036555405.1 Anaeromyxobacteraceae bacterium | reverse complement strand
TCGGCGACGACGAGACGCTGCTCGTCCAGTGCGGCAAGCCGGTGGGCGTCTTCCGCACCCCCGCCGAGGCGCCGCGGGTGCTCATCGCCAACGCGAACCTCGTCCCGCGCTGGGCGACGGCGGACGAGTTCCGGCGCCTCGAGGCCCTGGGCCTCACCATGTTCGGCCAGATGACCGCCGGCTCCTGGATCTACATCGGGACGCAGGGGATCCTGCAGGGCACCCACGAGACCTTCGCCGCCTGCGCCCGGAAGCACTTCGGCGGCACGCTGGCGGGGCGGCTCCTGGTGAGCGGCGGCCTGGGCGGCATGGGCGGGGCGCAGCCCTTGGCCGCGACCATGAACGGCGCCGCCTTCCTGGGCGTGGAGGTGGACCCGGCGCGCGTGCGCCGGCGGGTCGAGACCGGGTACTGCGACCGGATGGTCGCGGACCTCGACGAGGCGCTCCGCCTCGTCGAGGAGGCGCGGGCGGCGCGCCGCGCCCTCTCGGTGGGTCTCGTGGGCAACGTCGCCGAGGTGCTCCCCGAGCTCGTCCGGCGGGGGGTCCGCGTCGACGCGGTCACCGACCAGACCGCCGCCCACGACCTGCGGCTCGGCTACGTCCCCGCCGGCCTCTCGCTGCCGGAGGCGGCCGCGATGCGGGAGCGCGACCCGGCCGGTTACGAGGCGCGGGTGCTCGACTCCATGCAGGCGCACGTGGCCGCGATGCTGGAGCTCCGGCGCCGCGGAGCGGTGGCCTTCGACTACGGCAACAACCTGCGCGGACAGGTGGCCGACCGGCGCGGGATGCAGGAGGCCTTCGAGATCCCCGGCTTCGTCCCCGAGTTCATCCGCCCGCTCTTCTGCAGGGGCTCGGGCCCCTTCCGGTGGGCGGCGCTCTCGGGCGACCCGGCCGACATCGCCGCCACCGACGAGGCGGCGCTGGAGGCCTTTCCCCGGAAGGAGCCGCTGGTCCGCTGGATCCGGCAGGCGCGGGAGAGGGTGCGCTTCCAGGGGCTCCCGGCCCGCATCTGCTGGCTCGAGTACGGGGAGCGCGCCGAGCTGGGGCTTCGCTTCAACGACCTGGTGCGCCGCGGGAAGGTCCGCGCCCCGCTGGTCATCGGCCGCGATCACCTCGACGCCGGCTCGGTGGCCTCGCCCAACCGCGAGACCGAGGGGATGCGCGACGGGTCCGACGCCATCGCCGACTGGCCGCTGCTCAACGCCATGCTCAACGTCGCCTGCGGCGCCTCCTGGGTCTCGCTCCACCACGGGGGCGGAGTCGGCATCGGCTACTCGATCCACGCGGGGATGGTGGCCGTGGCCGACGGCACCGGCTCCGGCGACCGGAGGCTCTCGCGGGTGCTCACCGCCGACCCGGGCACGGGGGTGATGCGCCACGCCGACGCGGGCTACGAGCTCGCGGTGGAGACGGCCCGCGAGCGCGGCCTGGACCTGCCCGCGCTCCGCCGCTGAGCGATGCCGGTGCTCGGGGACATCGGGCTCCTCGCCACCTGCGCGCCGGTGGGGGGGCAGGGCGAGGTCCACGCGGTGGCGCGCGCCGCGCTCGCCTGGGAAGGGGAGACGCTGCGCTGGGTCGGGCCGGAGGCCGATCTCCCGGCGGAGCTCCGGAGCTGGGAGCGCTGGGAGGCGGGCGGCCGCCTCGTCGTCCCGGGGCTCGTCGACTGCCACACCCACCTCGTCTTCGGCGGCTGGCGGGTCTCCGAGTTCGAGCGGCGGCTGCGCGGCGAGAGCGCGCTCGAGGTGGCGCGCTCCGGCGGCGGCATCGCCGCCACGGTGGCCGCCACCCGGGCGCTGGCCGAGGAGGCGCTCTTCGCCCGCGCCGCCGGCTTCCTGGAGGAGATGGCGCGGCTCGGGGTCACCACCGTCGAGGCCAAGAGCGGATACGGCCTCGACGTCGAGACCGAGCTCCGGATCCTGCGCGTCCACCGCCGGCTCGGCCGGGAGACGCCGCTGCGCGTGGTCTCCAGCTACCTCGGGGCGCACGCCGTGCCGCCGGAGCGCCGCGGGGACCGCGACGCCTACCTGGCGCTGGTGGCCGACGAGATGGTGCCGCGGGTGGCGCGCGAGGGGCTCGCCGACTTCGCCGACGCCTGGGTCGACGAGGGGGCCTTCAGCGCCGCCGAGGGGCGGCGGGTCCTGGCCGCGGCGCGCGCCGCCGGCCTGGGCGCCAAGGTGCACGCCGACCAGCTCTCCGCCTGCGGCGGGGCGGAGCTGGCCGCCGAGCTCGGCGCCGCCTCGGCCGATCACCTGGAGCACGTATCGGACGCGGGGATCGCGGCGCTGGCGCGGGCGGGCACGGTCGCGGTGAGCCTGCCCATCGCCGCCCTGTGGCTCGGCGGTCCGCCGGCGCCGGCGCGCCGCCTCGTCGCCGCCGGCGTCCCCGTCGCGGTGGCCACCGACTTCAACCCGGGGACGGCGCCGAGCTACCACCTGCCGCTGGCGATGACGCTCGCCTGCGTGGCCCAGCGGCTGACGCCGGGCGAGGCCCTGAAGGGCGCGACCCTGTACGCCGCGCGGGCGCTCGGGCTCGAGGAGCGGATCGGGTCGCTCGAGCCCGGCAAGTCGGCCGACTTCGCCGTCGTCGACGCCGACGGGCCGGCGCAGTGGCTCTACCATTTCCGGCCGAACGCCTGCGTCCTCACGGTGGCGTCGGGCCGCGTCGCCTTCCGGGGGGCCTGACCGTGGCCGCGCCCGGGCTCGTTCCGCCCCAGGTGCCGCTTCCCGAGGTCGCCGGCGACGACCCGCGCGTCGGTCAGCTCCTCGGTCGGGACCTCGGTCCCGGCGAGGCGCCGCGCGCCGTCATCGTCGGCTTCCCGGTGGACGAGGGCGTCCGGCGCAACCGGGGCAGGCCCGGCGCGGCCGAGGGGCCGACGGCGTTGCGGCGCGCCCTATACCGGATGACGCCCGATGCCTTCGGAGGCGAGGCGCACGTCCGCCTCCTGGGTCGGACGCGCGACCTCGGCGACCTGGCGCCCACCGGGGACCTGGAATCGGACCAGGAGGCGCTCGGCCAGGTCCTCGCCGGTCCGCTCCGCGAGGGGTCCTTCGCCCTCGTGCTCGGCGGAGGCCACGAGACGGCCTACGGGCACTTCCTGGGCCACGTCGCCGCCGGCCTGGCGCCGGAGATCCTGAACCTCGACGCCCACGCCGACGTGCGCGAGCCGCGCGACGGGCGCGGCCACTCCGGCTCGCCCTTCCGCCAGGCGCTCCTCCACCCGTCGGGCCGGTGCCGCCGCTACCGGGTGGCCGGCCTCGCCCCGTGGTCGCTGGCGCGGGCCCACCTCGACCTGGTGCGGGAGCGCGGCGGGGAGGGGATCGCGGCCCAGGGGCTCGACGAGGCCGGGATGGAGGCGCTCTTCGCGGGGCTCGAGGCGCCGGCCCTGGTCACCTTCGACCTCGACGCCCTGGACCAGGCCTTCGCACCGGGCGTGTCGGCCCCGGCGGCCAGCGGCCTGGCTCCGGGCCCCTGGCTCCGGGCCGCCTTCCTCGCGGGGAGGAGCGCCGCCGTCGCCTCGGCGGACGTGTGCGAGCTCTGTCCGCCGGCGGACGAGGGGGGGCGGACGGCGCGGCTCGCCGCGCTGACCGCCTGGGAGATCCTGCGCGGCCTGGCGGCCCGCGGCGGATAGCGCGTGTGCCCCGCCGGAGGGCGGAGTAGGATCGGGAGCGAGGTGGGGATGGGATCGGTCCAGGGCCCGCGCGACGAGCGCGTCGAGGCGGTGAGGTTGCTTCTCTTCGAGGAGCGCCACGGGACGCTGTCGACCATCTCGACGAGGCCCGAGGGCCACCCCTTCGGCTCCATCGTGCCCTTCGCGCAGGCGGCGGGCGGCCAGCCGCTTCTGCTGCTCTCCGCCCTGGCGCAGCACACCCGGAACCTCCAGGCCGACGGCCGCGCCTGCCTGCTCGTGGCCCAGGGCGGCGCCGAGGATCCGCTCCAGGCGCCGCGCGCCGCGCTCATCGGGCGCGCCGCGTGCCTGGGCGGCGCCGAGGCCGAGGACGGGCGGGCGCGGTTCCTGAAGCGCCACCCGCGGGCCGCGGCCTACTTCGCGCTCGACTTCGGGCTGTGGCGGCTCGACGTCGCCGAGGTGCGCTTCGTCGGCGGCTTCGCCAAGGCGGCCTGGGTCTCGGCGGCGGAGCTCCTGGGCCCCGGGGCCGGTCACTCGTAGAGCGGGTCGGCCGCCTCGGCCCACAGCCGGCTCATCTCCACCGCGCCGGCGTCGTCGGGGTGGAGATGGTCCGCCAGCCGCTCCGGGTGTGCCTTGAACCAGGCGTGGAGGTCGGGCCCGGGGAGGAGGTCGTGCTCGCGCGCCACCCGGTCCACGACCGCGGCCAGCAGGGCGGCGCGGTCCTCGGCGGCGTCGGAGCGGAAGGGGACGCGGGCCACCACCGGGATGCGCCCGGCGTCCTTCACGGCGCGAACCAGGCGGGACAGGTCCGCGCGGTAGGCGTCGAGCTCCCAGTCGTTCGACCCCACGCCCACGGCGACGACCCGCGCCGCCGGGACGAGCCGGAGGACCTCGGCGAGCCAGGCCGGCGACTCGCCGGCGTGGAGGCGTCCCTTGCCGGCCTCGATCATCGCCGGGAAGTAGGCGGGGTGGCGGCGGGCCACCCAGGCCGCGAAGCTCGGCTGGCGGGCCGGGGCGCGGTCGAAGACGCCGGCGGTGATGCTGTCGCCGAGGAAGACCCAGACGTCGTTCCCGCCGCCCGAGAGGTCGTGGACGTCGATCTCGTCGAGGTGGAGCCCCCAGGCGTTCACCTTCGCCGGCAGGCGGGTCACCGCCATCCGCAGCCAGCGCTGGCCGGCGAACGGGACCTCGTGGGCCCGGCTCCGCACCGGGTTGCCCCTCACCTCCACGGCCAGGCGCCAGGTCCCGTCCGCCCCGTCGCTGGAGTCGGCCGAGGTCTCGAGGCGGTAGTCCTCCGGGGCGCCGTAGAAGCGCTCGTCCCAGTCGTGGTTGTGGCTGCTCGTCCACGAGAGGAGGACGCGGCCGCAGCAGGGGCCGAGCTTCACGGCGGCCCAGGCCGGCCGCTCCGGGGAGGGGAACCCCCCGTGCCAGGAGTCGGCGCGGTAGAGCCCGTCGACGAGGACCTTCCCGCCGGGCGGGGAGGAGAAGACCGGCCTGCCCCGCGAGACCAGCGGCGCGGGGACGAGCGGCCCGCCGAAGCGGTCCGGCGGGCGGGGCGGCGCGACGCGCCGCCAGAGGCGGGCGCGGCGCGGAGGGTCGGCGAGCCAGGCGCCCGCGGCTGCGAGGAGGACCGCCGACGCGGCCGCGGCGGCCAGGCGACGCGTCACCTCGGGATCCGGCGGGTCACGGTTGCACCCCTTCTAGCGGAGCGGGCGGGACGGCGCCAGGCGTGGACGGCGCGCGGCGCCCGTGCTCTGCTGCGCGGGGCGTGGAGCACCGCCGCGACCGCTACGCAGTCCACGGCGTCGACGCCGATGCCTTCGGCCTGCTCTCGGGGCCGTCGCTCGCCGGCTACCTCCAGGAGTCGGCCTCGCGCCACGCCGAGGCGCTGGGCGTGGGCGAGCCGGCGCTGCGCGCCCGCGGGCTCGCCTGGGTGCTGTGGCGCCAGCGCATCGAGGTGCTCCGGCTGCCGTGCCGCGGCGAGGAGCTCGCGGTCGAGACCTGGCCCTCCGGCGTGGAGCGGCTGGCGGCCCAGCGCGACTTCCGCGTGACCGCCGCGGGCGGCGACGAGCTCGTCCGGGCCCGCACCGCATGGCTGGTGATGGACCTCGCCAGCCGGCGGCCGGTGCGCCCCGACCGGGCGCTGGAGGGGCGGCTCCGCGAGCCCGCGTCCCACGTGCTGGAGTGGGCCGGCGACCTCCCCGATCTTCCGGCCGCGTCGCTGGAGCGGCGCTTCGCGGTCCGCTTCGCCGACCTCGACGCCAACCTGCACGTGAACAACACCACCTACCTCGCCTGGGCGCTGGAGGCGGTCTCGCAGGACGACTGGAGAGAGCGGGTGCTGGCGGCGCTGGAGGTCGCCTTCGCCGCCGAGTGCGGCCTGGGGAGCACCGTGCTCTCCCGCTCGGCCCCGTCGGCGTCCGGGCAGCTCCTCCACGCGCTGGTGCGGGAGGAGGACGGGAAGGTGCTGGCACGGCTCCGGACCGCCTGGAGGCCGCGCCGGCCGAGCGAGCGCGACCCGGGGACGGCGAGACCGGATTCCCACTCCCCCGCCTGAGCGGGGTGAGGGCAGGGTGCGGGGGCGGGCGCCGCGCCGTTGCGGTCCAGGGCGCCTCCGGCCAAGATGCCCGCCGGAGGGTGCATGCGCCTCGACGCCGAGATCCTCGACCGCCGGCCGGAGGAGGGGGCGCGCGTCGTCGCCCTGGCGCTGTGCGCCGACGCCGAGGCCGCGGCGCGGCGCCTGGGGACGCCGGGCGACGCCGAGGCGCTCCACGACTTCCGGGTGGCGCTGCGGCGGCTGCGGTCGGCGCTGCGGGCCTTCCGGCCCGCGCTGGGCGGCCTGGTGCGCGACCGGGACCGGAAGCGGCTGCGGCGGCTGGCCCGCCGGACCGGCCCGGCGCGCGACGCCGAGGTCCTGGCCGCGTGGCTGCGGGAGGCCCCCGGGCTCCTGGCGCACGCCTACCGGCCCGCCTGCGAGTGGCTCCTCGGGCGCGTCGAGCGCGTGAGCCGCGACCAGGGGGCGCGGGCCGGGGGCGAGGCGGCCCTCGAGTTCGGCGACCTGGCTCCAGGGCTGGCGCAGGCGCTCGCCGCCGGAGGGGCGGCGCCCGACGCGCCCGCCGAGACCTTCGGCCAGTGGCTGGCGGCGCTGCTCCGGGCCCAGGCGCGGGCGCTGAAGGAGGCGCTGGCGGCCGTCGCCGGACCCGGAGACGCCGCCTCTGCCCACCGGGCCCGCATCGCGGCGAAGCGCCTCCGCTACCTCGTCGAGCCGCTCCGCGACAACGCCCGGGCCGACGGCGGCCCGGCGGTGAAGGGGCTCAAGGAGCTCCAGGACGTCCTGGGCCGGCTCAACGACGCCCACCGCGCCACGGCGGAGGTGGCGGCGGCGCTGGTGGTGGCGGCGGCAGAGCGGGCGCGCGGCGACGGCGGGAACGGCCCGGCCCTGCGGCCGGGGCTCCTGGCGGTGGAGCGCCTGGCCCGGGAGCGCGCCGCCGCGCTTCACGAGGAGCTCGACCGGTCGTGGCTCGCCGGGGGCACGGCGTCCCTCCTCGACCCGGTGTACGCGGTGGTGGCGGCGCTGGAGTGGCGCGACGCCGAGGAGGCGGCCCCCGAGCGGCGCCTCCTCCTCGAGTCCCTGCCGGAGGCGGCGCGCGGAGAGCCGGAGGAGCTGGAGCAGGGCTGGATCGGCGGCGACGGGCCGCGGGAGAGCGTGGGCGCCGTGCGGTCGGCGGCCGGGGAGCGGTTCTTCCGCTCCACGGTCCAGGGCAAGGGCGACCTCCGCCTCGAGACCTCCGAGGAGATGGAGCGCGCCGAGTTCGAGGCCTACTGGCCGCTCACCGAGGGCCGGCGCGTCCGGAAGCGGCTCCACCGGCCCCGGGGCCTGCCCGGGTGGCGGTTCGAGGAGTACCTCGACCGCCGGCTCGTCGTGGGCGTGGCCTCGGAGGGCGCCGCCGCGCCCGACTGGCTCGAGCCGCTGGTGGTGCGCGACGTCACCGGCGAGCGGGGCTACTCCGACGAGGCGCTGGCGAAGCGTCCGGCGCGGAAGGGCTCCTGAAGCGGAACGCGCCCCTCACCCCCGGGGAAGGCGGGGAGCTCGAGTCTCCCTCTCCCCCGCCGGGACGGGGGAGAGGGAACCCGGCCGCGGGACCGCTGGATGCCCTCTCCCCGGTCCCGGCCGGGGAGAGGGCGGCTCGCCCGCCACGCATTCACTCGGGGGTGAGGGGCGCGTTCCGCCCGCGGCCGCGGGACCGCTGGATGCGCTCTCCCCGGTCCCGGCCCTGATTATTCGTCGCATCTCGGCCGGCGTTCCAGGTGGAGAGCGAAGCGGCAAGGCGCGGGAGCGAGGAGACAGGCAAAGAAGGAGGAGCGGGGGCGCCGGTTCGGCGCGGAGGCAGGGGCCGGGTCGGATGTGACGGAGAGCGAATACCGCTCGGGTCCCCCCTTGACGCGACTTCAGCGCAAGCGCGCCCGGGGATGCGGCGCCTCGCGGGAAGGCCCCTCTCGCGCACGAGGGATCGATCCTCGGGCCTCCGCGACCGCTCCGGCCTTCCGGAGGGAATTCGCTCGCCCCGGCGCCAGGCGAGGCGCCTCTGCGCTTTCCGGAGGCTTCGAGATCGCGTGCTAGATGGTGCACCGGAGGTGCACGATGCACGCGAACCCTTCCTCCCTCGA
>DATBLK010000008.1:0-4151 GCA_036555405.1 Anaeromyxobacteraceae bacterium | reverse complement strand
CGGCGCCAACGGTGCCGGCAAGACGACGACGTTGCGAGCGCTGAGCGGGATGATCGGCGTCAAAGGGGAAGTGCGACTCGGCGACACCTCGATCGCCAACAAGAAGGCGGAGGACATCGTGCGATTGGGTGTCGCGCACGTCCCACAAGGTCGCGGCACGATCGCGGACCTGACGGTGGAGGAGAACCTGCTCTGCGCCACCTACGCGCGCCGCCGCGGCGGCAAGGCGGCGGAGCTGGAGAAGGTCTACGACTACTTTCCGCGGCTCCGGGAGCGGCGCACCGGGCTCGGCGGCTACCTCTCCGGCGGCGAGCAGCAGATGCTGGCCATCGGGCGGGCGCTGGTGGCCGGGCCCGACCTGATGCTGCTCGACGAGCCCTCCCTGGGCCTCTCGCCGGTGCTGGTGGAGGAGGTCTTCGGCATCGTCGAGCGGCTGAACCGCGAGGAGGGGACCACCATCCTCCTCGTCGAGCAGAACGCCCACATGGCGCTCCGCGTGGCGAGCCACGGCTACGTCATGGAGGGGGGGAAGGTGGTCCTCGACGGCCCGGTGGAGCGGCTCCGCCAGGACAGGGACGTCCAGGAGTTCTACCTGGGCCGGCGCGGCGCGCACCGGAAGAGCTACCGGGAAGTGAAGCACTACAAGCGGAGGAAGCGGTGGCTCTCCTGACCGCCGGCACCGTCCCCGGGCTCCTCCGGGAACGGGCGCGCCGCGCGCCGGGGGAGGTGGCGCTGCGCGAGAAGGATCTCGGGATCTGGCAGCGGGTCACCTGGGAGGACTACCTCGGCCACGTGCGCCGGGCGTGCCTGGGCCTCCTCTCGCTCGGCGTCGGGCGCGGCGACAAGGTGGCGGTGCTCTCCGAGAACTGCCGCGAGTGGCTCTACGCCGAGGTCGCGGCGATGAGCGCCGGCGCGGTGGGCGTCGGCGTCTACCCCACCAGCCCTGCGCCGGAGGTGAAGTACGTCGTTCGCCACTCGGAGGCCAGGGTGGTGGTCGTCGAGGACCAGGAGCAGTACGACAAGATCGCCGAGGTGTGGCCGGAGCTCCCGGACCTCCGCCATGCGGTGGTCGTCGACCCGCGCGGCCTGCGCAACGTCCGCGACCCGCGGTTCCTCTCCTTCGAGGAGCTGGAGCGCCGCGGGCTGGCGTACGGGCACGGGCGGCCCGCCCTCTTCGACGAGCTCGTCGACGCGGCGCGCCCGGACGACCTCGCCTTCCTCATCTACACCTCGGGAACCACCGGCTTCCCCAAGGGGGCGATGATCAGTCACCGGAACGTCCTCGCCCAGGCGCGCGCCGCGGCCGAGGCCACCGGGATCCGGTCCGGCGACCAGGTGGTCTCCTACCTCCCGCTCTGCCACGTCGCCGAGCAGATCTTCTCGGTCTTTCTTCCCCTGGCCCTCGGCCTGCAGGTGAACTTCGCCGAGAGCGTCCGCACCATCCAGGAGGACCTCCGCGAGATCGCGCCCACCGTCTTCCTGGGCGTCCCGCGCATCTGGGAGAAGCTGCAGGCCTCGTCCCTGGTGAAGATCCGCGAGGCGCCGCGCTGGCGCCAGAGCCTCTTCGAGCGGGCGGTGGCCCAGGGCCGCCGCTGCGCCGAGGCGGAGCTCGCCGGGCGGGCGCCGTCCCCGCCCGCGCGGGTGCTGCGGTTCCTCTACTGGCTCCTGGTCCTGCGGGCGCTCCAGAACTTCGTGGGGCTGCGCCGGGCCCGCCTCACCTTCACCGCCGCGGCCGCCATCTCCCCCGAGGTGCTCTGGTTCTTCCACGCCATCGGCATCCGCGTGCGCGAGGGGTACGGGATGACCGAGTGCAGCGGCTTCTCCACCGTCCAGCGGGAGGGCGCGGTCCGCCCGGGAACGGTGGGGACGCCCATCCCGGGCCTGGAGCTCCGGCTCGCCGACGACGGCGAGGTCCTGAAGCGCGGCGAGACCGTGTTCATGGGCTACTACAAGGACCCGGAGGCGACGGCGGCCGTGCTGCGCGACGGCTGGCTCCACTCCGGGGACGTGGGCGAGCTCGACCCCGACGGCCAGCTCCGCATCGTCGACCGGAAGAAGGCCATCTTCGTCACCGCCGGCGGGAAGAACGTCTCGCCCTCCCTGGTGGAGAACGCGCTCAAGGTCTCGCCGTACGTGAAGGAGGCGGTGGTGGTGGGCGACGGCGAGAAGTTCCTGGCGGCGCTGGTCCAGATCGACTTCGAGAACGTGGGCCAGTGGGCCACCGAGCGGCGGCTCGCCTACACGAACTTCAGGAGCCTGGCGCGGCTCCCCGAGGTCCGCGACCTCGTCGCGGCGGAGGTGGACCGGGCCAACCAGGGTCTCGCGCCGGTGGAGCAGGTGCGCGCCGTCCGCCTCCTCGACAAGGAGCTGGACCACGACGACGCCGAGGTGACGGCGACGATGAAGGTGCGGCGCAAGGCCATCTACGAGAAGTTCGCGCCGCTGATCCGCGACATCTACGGGGAGGGGCGGGCGGGGTGACCGCGCCCCGGCCCCGGGTCACCTCTTGCGCAGCCTCTCCACCACCGCCCGCGTCTCCGCGGAGGTCCAGGCAGGCACCAGGACCTCCTCGAAGTGGCGCCTCTCCTCCGCCGAGAGGTCGAGCTTCCCCCCGCGGATCGCCGACTTGGCGGCGGCGTAGGCCCCGGGCGGGTGGAGGGCGCGCTCCTCGAGACGCAGCAGCGCCACCGCCCGCGCCTGATCGGCCACCTCGTCGACGAGCCCGTGCCGGAGCGCGTCCGCGGGAGCGTGGAGCGCGCCGCCGAGCACCACCTTCTCGGCGCGCGCGTCGCCGAGGCGGGCCCGGACCATCTTCAGCGTCCGCGGGGGAAAGGAGAGGCCGAGGGCGATCTCGTTCAGGCCGATGCGGATCTTCGGGTCGCTCGGGGCGACGGCGAGGTCGCAGCAGAGCGCCAGGACGCAGCCGCCGGCGATGGCGTGGCCGTTCACCAGCGCCACGGTGGGCCGGGGATGGCTCCAGAGCTCGACGACCAGCCCCTCGAGCGCGTCGAGGAGCCGCCGCATCCCCGCGGCGTCCAGGCTCGAGACCTCCTTGAGGTCGAGGCCGGCGCAGAAGGTGGAGCCGGCGCCGGTGAGCAGCACCGGCTCGCCGCCGGCGGCGCGGAGCTGCCGGCGGAGCGACTCCAGGACCGCGGTGGAGAGCGCGTTCCTCGCCGGGGATTCGATGGCGATCTCGACCATGCAGGCGATCCCTCCGGCCCGGCCAGGCTAGGGGGCGCTTCCCGGGGTGTCAACCGCGCCGGCGCTTCGCGGCGCGGCGGGCGGGGTGCTCCCAAGGACGAGGGCCCGGTTCCTCGCGGAGCCGGGCCCCCTGGTTGGTGGAGCTGATCGGGATCGAACCGACGGCCTCTAGAGTGCGATTCTAGCGCTCTCCCAGCTGAGCTACAGCCCCACGGAAAGGCATTCCCCGGGTCGAGGGGGTGCCTAGTTAACGGCGCCGACCCGGGGGTGTCAAGGCGGCGGCGACGGCGGTCACGACCCGGCCGAAGGGTCGGGAATCGTTGACGCAAGGGACGGGAGCCTGTAACACCTCGGCGCGATGCCTCCCCCCTCGAAGCCGCTCTCGCCCGCGGAGGTTGCAGCGCTCGAGCACGCCTTCGCGGCCGACCCCACCTCCGGCGCCTTCCGCCCCCTGACCGAGGCCTACGTGGCGATGGGCCGGTTCATGGAGGCGATGGTCGTCTGCAAGAAGGGCGTGAAGGCGCGCCCGGGCGACCCGTCGGCGCGCGTCCTCCTCGCCGCGGTCTACGCGGCGCAGGGCAAGGACCGCAAGGCGCTGGAGGAGCTCGCCGAGGCGGTGAAGGCGCACCCGGCCGACGCCGCCGCTCACCGCGCCGCGGGCCTCCTGCACCTCAAGCTCGGCGAGCGCGAGGCCGGGGCCGCCGCCCTTCTCCGCGCCGCCGCCGCGAACCCGGACGACCCGGAGACGCTCCAGGCCCTGGCCCAGCACGGCATTCCCATGCCGGCGCCGCCTCCGCCGGCACCCCCCGCCGCGCCCCAGGCTCCTCCGGCGCGGGCCGCCCCCGCGGTCCGGGCACCCCCGCAGGCGCCTCCGGCGCCCGCGGCCCCGGCTGCGCCGGCCGCCGCCGCTGCGCCGGCTGCGGCCCCGGCGGCGCGGGCGCGCCCCGCGC
>DATBLK010000369.1:0-1833 GCA_036555405.1 Anaeromyxobacteraceae bacterium | reverse complement strand
GCGTCATCCGGGCGATGTTCCTCGACGAGCCGGTCGCCGAGGTGGCGGTGCGGCCGGCCGTCGTCCCGCAGGTCCTCCTCGGCGCCTTCTCGGCCTTCATCCTCGTCTTCGGCGTCTGGTGGGGGCCCATCGTCGACTGGTCGGCGCGCTCGCTGGAGATCTTCCGCGGGTAGGCGGCCGGCGCGCTCCGCGGGGGCGCGGGGCTACCGCGCCGCCGGCAGCCGCTCCACCCGCCGCCCGATGAGCCTCGCGAGCCGCTCCTGGGACGGCGGGGGACCGGTCCGCACGCGCTTCCCGTCGACGAAGAGCGCGTCGCTCTCGCCCCACTCCAGGAGCGCCGCGCGGTCGCCGGTGTCCACGATCTGCAGGCGGACGCGGTCCCCGTGCGGCTCCGCGGCTCGCCGGGCGCGCTCCAGGGCCAGGTTCTGGGCCGGGCACCAGCCGCTCAGGCACGCCGTCACCGTGACCTGCCCCGGGGTGCGCTCCGGGCGCTTGCCGGTGTCGGGCAACCAGGTCGGCGCCACCGCGTCGGCGGCGAAGGGCTTCCACAGGAGGGCGGAGAGGCCCCGCCGGTCGGCCCGCAGGTAGCCGTGCCGGCGGAACCAGGAGGCCCGCATGAAGACCGGGAGCATGATGCCCCAGGCGGCCATGCCCTTGGCGCCGCGCCCCCGGGCGTCGGCCTCGGCGGCCTCGAGCAGGGCCGTGCCCATGCCCCGGCCCTGGAAGTTCCCGCGCCCCTGGGCGTGGCCGTGGACCCAGATGCAGAGCACGAAGTGGAGGTCGCGCCCCAGCGCCGGCGCGAGCTCGATGGGGAGGTACTGGATCATCCCCCCGACGCGCCCCCCGGCGTCGAGCGCCAGCTTCACCCGCAGGCCTCGCTCCCGCATCCCGGCGTACCAGCGCGCCTTGTGGTCGCCGGCCTCGCGGACGTCCGCGCCGGGCCAGTCCTCGAGGCACACCAGGTAGAGCGGCTCGTGCTCGGGCGAGAGGTCGACGATGCGGATCGTGCGCCCGGCGCCCTCGTCCATGGCCCCACCCCGGCGTCGATGGTGGCGGAGCGCGCGGGCGCCGGCGCCGGGAAGAAGGGGGCCACCCCCCGGGTGCGGCGGAAGGCCCCGCCTCCCCGCCTACGCCCGCCGCGCCTCGAGCCGCGCCAGGGCCGCCTCGGACATGGAGACGTCCCCGAAGTTGCGCTCCGGCGCCACCGCCGCCCCGTGGTAGTCCGATCCGGCGGTGGGGACGAGGTCGACCTCCGCGGCGAGCCGGGCGAACTTCTCCCGGACCGAGGGGCCCTGCTCGGGGTGGTCCACCTCGACGCCTCCCAGCCCCCAGGCGCGCAGCCGCGCGAGATCGCTTCCCTCCACCCGCGAGAGGCCGGGGTGCGCGATGGTGGCCACGCCGCCGGCCCCGCGGATGAGCGCGATGCCGTCCTTCGCCTCGAGCCGGAAGCGCGGCACGAAGGCGGCCTTCCCCTCGCCGAGCCAGCGGTCGAAGGCCTCGCGAACGGTGGCGACGAGGCCGCGCTCCACCAGCGCCCGGGCGACGTGCGGCCGGCCCAGGATCCTGCCGCCGGCGTACTTCTCGACGTCCTCCGGCTCCAGCGCCACGCCGGCCGCCGCGAGCCGGGCGATGATCTCGCCCATGCGCACGCGGCGCTGCTCGGCGAGCAGGTCCTCGAAGTCCCGGACCGCCCGGCTCGCAGGGTCGACGAAGTGGCCCAGGACGTGGACCTCGCGCCGATCGAGGGCGCAGGAGAGCTCGATGCCGGCGACCAGCCGCACCCCGAGCCGCGCCGCCGCCTCGGCCGCCGCGGGAATGGCGGCCAGCGAGTCG
>DATBLK010000357.1:0-22303 GCA_036555405.1 Anaeromyxobacteraceae bacterium | reverse complement strand
CACGGTCTGCACGGAGCGGGCGCGGCCGGGGCGGCCCGCGCCCCGCTCGATCCGGGAGCGCCCGAATGCTCGACCTCCGCACCCGCCACAAGATCATGGCCGGCTTCGGCGTGGCCCTGGCCGTCTCCGTCGTGGTGAGCGCGGTGTCGCACCGCGCCTCGAGCGAGGTCGGGCGCCAGCTCGACCGCATCACCCGGGCCCACGTCCCGGCGTCGCGGGCGCTCGTCGACGTCTCCGTGGGATTCAAGCAGGCGAACAAGTTCATCGGCAATCTCGCGATGTCGCAGACCAACCGGTCGGTCCTGCACGCCGGCGCCTGCGGCGCCTGCCACGCCGACGGCGGCATCTTCGGCAGCCGAGCCGACGAGGGCCTGGACCGCGTCGAGAGGGGCCTGAAGACCATCGAGGGCCTGCCGCCGACCGAGGCGACGACCCGCCTCTGGCCCGCCGCGCGCGGCCAGCTGCAGGCGTGGATGGCGAGCGCCAGGCAGACGCGAGCGCTGATGGCCGAGCGCGACCGGGCGCCGCCCGGCGCGGCGAGCGCCGCGGAGGCGCGAGTCTGGGAGAAGTGGGAGGACCTGCACCACCGCTCCGACGGGCTCGACGAGGCCATCGGGACGCTGGAGGGCGCGCTGAGGGACGAATCGGTGCAGACCACCGAGGCCGCGGACGCCGCCCGGCGGCGACAGGCCTGGACGGAGATCGCCGCCCTGGCCCTGGCCGCGGCCCTGATGGCCGCGCTCGGCTACCTCATCGCCCGGACCGTCGACCGCTCCCTGGCGGGAATGGTGGGAGTCACCGCCAGGCTGACGGAGGCGGCCACGGCCGGCCAGCTCGAGGTCCGCGGCGACGAGCGGTCGGTCGCGGGCGAGTTCCGCCCCGTCGTCCACGGGATCAACTCCACCATCGACGCCTTCGTGCAGCCGCTCCGCCTCTCCGCCGACTACGTGGCGCAGGTGTCGCGCGGCCACGTCCCGAAGCACATCGAGGGCGACTACCGCGGCGAGTTCGCCGAGGTGAAGAACAGCTGGAACCGGCTCCTCGACGTGGTCGCCAGCCGCGGCCGGGACTTCAAGATGCTGCTCGAGGCGGCCAAGGCCGGGAAGCTCGACGTCCGCGCCGACCCCAGCCGCTACCAGGGCACCAACGCCACCCTGCTGGAGAGCATGAACGGCGTGCTGGAGGCCATCGCCCGGCCCATCGCCGAGGCCCGCCGGGTGGCGGAGCGATTCGCGCAGCGCGACCTCACCGCCCGGATGAGCGGCGCCTACTCGGGCGAGTTCGCCTCCATGAAGGACTCCCTCAACGCGGCCGCCGCGGCCCTCGACGGCGCGCTGTCCCAGGTGACCGGCGCCGTGGAGCAGGTGTCGGGCGCTGCCGCCCAGATCGCCGGCTCGAGCCAGGCGGTGGCCAGCGGCGCCTCGGAGCAGGCCGCGAGCCTCGAGGAGACCTCCAGGTCGCTCGAGTCCATGGCCTCCACCACCCGCCACGCGGCCGACAGCGCCCAGCAGGCGAACACGCTCGCCGCCGCCACCCGATCCTCCGCCGAGGACGGCGTCGCCGCCATGGAGCGGCTGGTCCAGGTGATGGCCCGGGTCCGATCCTCCGCCGAGGGCACGAGCCAGATCATCAAGGACATCTCCGAGATCGCCTTCCAGACCAACCTGCTCGCCCTCAACGCCGCCGTCGAGGCCGCCCGGGCCGGCGAGGCCGGCCGCGGCTTCGCGGTCGTCGCCGAGGAGGTCCGCTCCCTGGCGCTGCGCGCCAAGCAGGCGGCCGTGAAGACCGAGGACCTCATCCGGGAATCGGTCTCCCAGGCGGCCACGGGCGAGGCCACCTCCGCCGGGGTCTCCGAGAAGCTCGCCGCGATCGTGGCCAACGCCGATCGGGTCTCCTCCATCGTCGCCGAGATCGCCGCCAGCTCCCGGGAGCAGGCGAAGGCCATCGAGGAGGTCAACCGCGCCGTCGCCGAGATGGACAAGGTCACGCAGCAGAACGCCGCCTCGGCGGAGGAGTCCTCGTCGGCCGCCGAGGAGCTCTCCGGCCAGTCGGAGGAGCTCGCCTCCATGGTCGGGAGCTTCACCCTCGAGCGCGCCGGCGCCTCCCCGGCGGCCGCCGCTCCCGCCCCGCGCAGGCCCGGGCAGGCCGCCGGAAGGAACGGCGCCGCGGGCAGGCAGGCCCGCCCGGAGGACGTCATCCCCATGGACCGGGACGCCGCGGGGTTCTGATCATGAGGCGGCCTCGAGCCCCGGGCGCCGTCACTCCCCGCCCTCGCGGCCGAGCGCCCGCAGGAGCTGGGCGCGCGAGCTCGCGAGCGCGTACCGGGCCTGGACCCGCTGGGCCGCGGCAGCGGTGAGCGCCAGCTGCGAGTCGCCGAGCTCGATGGCGCTCCCCACGCCCGTCTGGTAGCGCCCCTCGGCGAGGCGGAGCCGGTCGCGCGCGCTCGCCAGCGCCAGCTGCGCCGCCTCCAGCGCGCCGCGCGCGGCCCGCACCGCCAGCCGCGCCTGCTCGACGTCGAGCCGCACCTGGAGCCGCAGGGCCGCCGCCTGTGCCCGGAGGGCCTCGAGGTTGGCGCCCGCCTCGTCGACCTGGGCCGGCGCGAGGAAGAGCGGCGCCGTCCAGGTCAGCGTCGCGGTGGCGTTCCAGTTCCAGCCCGCGTCCGCCAGCGCCGGCGTCCGGTCGCTGATCCCGGTGGAGACGGCGAGCGAGGGCCAGGACGCGGCCCGCGCCGCGCCGAGCGCGAGCTCCTGGGCGCGGACCTGCGCCTCGAGCGCAGCGAGGTCGGCGCGGCTCGCGGCAGCCTCGGGGAGGATCTCGTCGGTGGCGAGCTCCTCGCCGCGCACCGCCCCCGGAGTCTCGTCGCCGACCTCGAAGTCGGCCGGCCCGTCGAGCCCGACCGCCAGGGCGAGCTGCGCCCGCGCGGCGGCGTCGCCGTTCTCCGCGTTGATGAGCTGGACCAGGGCATTGGCGCGGTCGGTGCGAGCCTGGGCGAGGTCGATCTCCGGCCTCGTCCCGGCCCTCACGAAGCCCTCGATCTGGCGGAGGTGGGCCTCCTGGTTGGCCAGCGTCTCGCGGGCCACCGCCACCAGGTCGCGGGCGGCGCGAGCCGCGAAGTAGGAGGTGCGGACCTGGAGGTCGACCTGGAGCCGCGCGGCCCGCTCGCTCTCGAGCTGCGCCGCCGCGCCCGCGCTCGCCGCGCGCCAGGTGCCCCAGCTCCTGCCGAAGTCCCACACCAGCAGCGAGGCGGTGGCGGAGAGCGACCACGAGTCGCCGGTCTTCCAGCTGTAGGCGGGCGACGTGGCGCGCGGGTTCGCGGTCTGGCGGGCGTAGGAGGCTGCGGCGGCGAGCGACGGGAGCAGCGCGGCCCGGGCCTCGTCGGCGCGGGCCCCGGCCGCCGCGGCCCCCGCCCGCGCCTGGCGGAGCTGCGGCTGGAGCCGGCGGGCGGTCGCCAGCGCCTCGCCCAGGGAGAGGACCCGCACGACCGAGGTCTGCCCCGGCGGAGGGACGGCGGGCGCCTGCGCCTCGGCCGGCGGCGGGGCCGCCGCGACCGCGGCGAGAGCGACGAGGAGATGCACGGGCCCGCCTCCGGTTCGGGTTTGGCCACCCCTGCGGGACCGAGGCCGTCGCGCCCGCCTCCGGCGCGCCCGGACGGCGACGGCCGTCGGCCGGCGGGGTCCGGGAGTGTACCCGCGGCGCCGGCAAAGGGTAACCGCTTCGTGGGACGCGCGGCGCGGTCCCGAGCAGCGGTCGGGCTCCGCGACCTGGACCCGAGGGACGAGCGATCCCGTCCCCCGATGCCCTGGGGGCCGAGACCGCCGGCCGGCTCCTCCCGATGGCCGAGGAATCTACCCGCCCGCGTTCGCGGCGATCCTTGACGTGCGACAAGTTGCCCCGGAGACGCGTCCACCGTCGCCGGGGCCGGGCCCCGGGCAGCGCCGGGCGCGAGCCCGCCTCGCGGGCCTGGCATCCGAGGGCGCCGGCGAGCGCCGCCAGATTCCGGTTGCCTCGGCCGCGCCTGGCTCCTAACGTCCCCCCGCCCATCGGAGGTCCCCGCAATGAGCCTCACCCCGTTCCGGACGCTCGCCGCCGCCGCCCTCGCCGCCCTCGCCGCCTGCTCCGCCCGCGCCGAGAAGGCCGCGCTGCCGCCGGCGTCCGCGGCGCCCCGGGCGGTCCGCGTCGCCCGGCCTTCCGGGCGCCTGGAGACGGCGCTGGCGCGGGCCACCGGCACCGTCCGGGCGCGCGAGGAGGCCACGCTCTCGGCCCGGGCCAACGGACAGGTGAGGCGGATCCTCGCCGACGTCGGCGCCCGGGTGCGGGCCGGCGCCCCGCTGGTGGAGATGGACCCGGTCCCCGCGGAGATCGGCCTCGAGAACGCCCGGGCCCTGGAGCGGCTGGCGGCCGCCGGGCTCGCCGAGGCGGAGCGCGAGCTGGCGCGGAGCCGCGTGCTCCACGACCAGGGGAGCGTCCCCCCGGCCGTCCTCGAGAAGGCGCAGACCGGGCGCGACCTCGCCGCGGCGCAGCGCGACCAGGCGCGGGCTGCGCTCCGCGCCGCCGAGCGAGCGCTGGCCGACGCCACGCTGACGGCCCCCTTCGCCGGCGTGGTCACGGCCCGCTTCCGCGCCGCCGGAGACACCGTCACCATGATGCCGGTGACCCCCATCCTGGTGCTCACCGACGTCGACCGGCTCGAGGCCCGCCTGGCGGTGCCCGAGGCCGTGGAGCCCTGGGTGAAGGTGGGCCAGCGGGTCGAGGGCGCGACCACGCCCGCCGGCCAGCGCTTCGAGGCCCGCGTCCGGGTGAAGAACGCCGTCGTCGACCCGGCCGCCCGGACCGTCGAGGTCCTCGCCGACCTCGTCCGGGTGGAGGGGCCGCCGCTCCGGCCCGGGACGCTGCTCTCCGTGGACTTCGGCGCCTTCGGGGAGAAGGGCGCCCTCTTCCTGCCGGCCACGGCGCTGCGATCGGGCCCCGAGGGGACCTGGGTGCTGCTGGCGGTGGGCGGCCGGGCCGAGCGCCGCGACGTGACGGCGACGCCGGTGAACCCGGGCACGGTCGCGATCCGCTCGGGGCTCTCCGCCTCCGACCCGGTGGTGCTCGACCCGGGCGCGCTCGCCCCCGGAGAGGCGGTGGTCGCGCTCGGCGACGAGGCGGCCCAGCGCCAGGAGCGGCCGTGATCCGCACCTTCATCGCGCGGCCGGTCTTCACCGGCATGCTGACCCTCGTCATCCTGGTGTTCGGCCTGGTCGCCTGGCCGCGCATCGGCGTCGACCAGTTTCCCGACGTCGAGTTCCCCATGGTCACGGTGACCACGGTGCTCCCCGGCGCCGACCCGGAGACCATCGAGCGCACGGTGACCGAGCCGCTCGAGGAGGCGCTGAACACGCTCAACGGCCTCGACACGCTCCGCTCCATCAACGTCGAGAACGTCTCGCAGATCGTGGTCCGCTTCGCCCTGGAGCGGCCCGTGGACGTCGCCGCCCAGGACGTCCGCGACCGGGTCCAGGCCACGCTGGGGAGGCTCCCCCGCGAGATCCTCTCGCCGGTGGTGGAGAAGTTCGACATCGGCGCGGCGCCGGTCTCGACGCTCGCCTTCTCGGCGCCGCTCCCCATCGAGCGGCTGACCAAGGTGGCCGAGGACGTGCTCAAGCCCGCGCTCCAGCAGATCCCGGGCGTGGGCGCGGTGGAGCTCGTCGGCGGCCGCAAGCGCGAGATCCAGGTGCTCCTCGACCCGATGGCGCTGAAGGGCTGGGGCCTGGCGCCGACCGACGTCGTCGGCGCGCTGCGCGCCCAGAGCATCGACGTGCCCGGCGGCCGCACCCTGGAGGCCCGCGTCGAGCGCTCGGTGAAGCTCGCCGCCGAGGCCCGCTCCGTCGAGGGGCTGCGGGCGCTGGTGGTGGCGAGCCCCATGGGGACGCCGGTGCGTCTGGGCGACGTCGCCCAGGTGCTCGACGGGCCGGCCGAGGCCCGCGGCAGCGCCAAGCTCGCCGGCCGGGGCGCCATCGCCCTCGTGGTCCGCAAGCAGTCCGGCGCCAACACCGTCCAGGTGGCGGAGCGCGTCCGCGAGGGCCTGGCGGCCGTCCGGGCCCAGCTCCCGCAGGGGAGCCAGGTGGCCGTGGTCGTCGACGGCGCGAAGTTCATCCGCTCGTCCATCTCCGCGGTCCAGGAGGACCTGGTCCTGGGCGGCATCCTGGCGGTGGTCGTGGTCCTCCTCTTCCTGCGCAACGTCCGCTCCACGCTGGTCTCGGCGGTGGCGCTGCCGACCGCGGTGATCGGGACCTTCGCGGTGATGCGGGCCCTGCACTTCACCTTCAACGTCGTCACCATGCTGGCGCTGACGCTCTCGATCGGCCTCCTCATCGACGACGCCATCGTGGTCATCGAGAACGTGGTGCGCCACCTCGAGCGCGGCGAGACGCCGCGCGAGGCGGCCGCCAAGGGGACCGGCCAGATCGCTCTCGCGGTCCTGGCGGTGACGCTGGCGGTGGTGGCGGTCTTCGTCCCCGTGGCCTTCATGGAGGGGATGGTGGGCCGGTTCTTCTACCAGTTCGGCGTCACCGTCGCGGTGGCGGTGCTCCTCTCCTACGTGGTCTCGATGACGCTCACGCCCATGCTCTCGGCGCGCGTCCTCCGGCAACACGCCAGCCAGGGGCGCGCCGCGCGGGCCATCGAGCGCGGCCTGCGCGGCGTGGAGACGAGCTACCGCGCGGCGCTCGCCTGGGTGCTCTCGCACCGCGCCTGGACGATGGTCGGCGCCGGCGCCGTGCTGGCCCTCACCGTGGTCCTGGCCGGCCGGCTGAAGTTCACCTTCCTGCCGCAGCAGGACATGAGCCTGGTGAAGGCCACGCTCGAGCTCCCGGCCGGCACGCCGCTCGCCGAGACCGAGCGGCAGCTCGACGACCTCGCCCGCCAGGTGGGCGCGGTGCCGGGCGTGCGCAACGTCCTCGCCATCGCCGGCGGCGGCGCCCGCGAGGAGGTGAACCGCGGCGAGCTCACGGTCGACATCGTCCCCCTCCGCGAGCGCCGCTACGGCCAGGAGCGCTTCAAGGAGCACCTGCGCCGGACGCTCCGCGTCTCCCCGGAGGCGACGCTGGCGGTGACCGACTGGAACGCCTTCGCGGGCGGCGCCAACCGCTCGCAGGTGGTGCAGTTCAACCTCCGCAGCGCGAGCTTCGAGGAGCTGCTCCAGGCGGTCGACAAGGTGCGCCAGGCGGCCCTGCGGAACCCCGGCTTCGTCGACGTGGACACCACCTGGCGCGCGGGGAAGCCGCAGCTCGACGTGGCGGTGGACCGGGATCGGGCCGCGGCCGTCGGCATCCCCGCGGCGGCGCTGGGCCAGGGCCTGCGCGCCCTGCTCGGCGGCGACAAGGTGGCCGACTTCCACGAGGGGCTCGACAGCTACGACATCAAGGTCCGGCTGCCGCCGGCCGCGCTCGCCGACCCGGCGGCGCTGGGCGCGGTGGCCGTGCGGGCCCCGTCGGGCCAGCTCGTCGAGCTCCGGAGCCTGGCCGAGGTGCGGCCCACCGAGGGGCCGTCGCAGATCGAGCACCAGGCGCAGGTCCGGCAGGTCACGCTCCTCGCGGACCTGAAGGACTACAGCCTGGGCGAGGCCATGAGCTACCTCTCCGGCGTCGCGCGGGAGCTCCCGCCGAGCATCCAGACGGACTTCGAGGGCCAGGGGCGCGAGCTCGGGAACACGGCGCGGGCCTTCCTCCTGGCCCTGGTCCTGGGCGTGGTGCTCGTCTACATCATCCTCGCCGCCCAGTTCGAGAGCCTGGTCCACCCCTTCACCATCATGATGTCGCTCCCCTTCGCCGTCATCGGAGGCGTCGCCGGCCTGCTCCTCGCCGGGCAGTACATGTCGATGATGGCGATGATCGGCTTCATCATGCTCATGGGGCTGGTGACCAAGAACGGCATCCTCCTCGTCGAGTTCACGAACCAGCTCCGCGCCGCCGGCCGCTCGACTCGCGAGGCGCTCCTCGAGGCCGGCCCCATCCGCATGCGGCCCATCCTCATGACCACGGTGGCGATGATCGCCGGCATGATCCCGGTGGCGCTGGCGAGGGGCGACGGCGCCGAGACCCGCGTGCCCATGGCGGTGGCCATCATCGGCGGGCTCGTGACCTCGACGGCGCTGACGCTGGGGGTGGTCCCGGTCGTGTACTCGCTCCTCGACGACCTGCGCGGCCGCCTCCTCGGGAGATCACCCGAGGCCGCGGGCGGCGGCGCGACGGAGCACGCCGCGCGCTAGCGGCGCGCCGGGCGGTGCACCCATTTTTCCCGGCGTGTGGGTCGAGGTGGGGCGGAGTCGCGGGACCGTTCTTTCACGCCGATATTGCTGGCGTCGCGACGGGCCCCGGGCGATGGTCCGGCGCACGTTCCCCGGCCGGCGTCGCTTGCGGCTTCGCGACCTGGCCCGCTAGCTTCGCACCATGCGCAGATCGCGGTGCTCCCCTCGGGGCGCCACGGGTCCAAAGGTCACCATGCTCCGAGCTCTCGCCTTCGCAGCTCCCCTCGCGGCCCTGGTCGCTGCAGCCTCCGTCGCCGGCTGCAGCAAGGGCAAGGGCGGCCCCTCGACCGGCGCCACCGGCGAGTGCGTCTCCTGCCACGGCGGCCCGGACAACTCGGCGCCGCCCGCGGCCCTCTCCGGCGCGCAGACCACCTCGTCCCTCTCGGTCGGGGCGCACCAGGTGCACCTCCACCCCGGCCCGTTCCGCAAGGCCGTCGCCTGCGACGAGTGCCACGTCGTGCCCGAGACCGTCGCGGCGCCGGGCCACAACGACGGGAAGGTGGACGTGGTCTTCGGCGGCCTCGCCACCGCGAACGGCGCCAGCCCGACCTGGGACAAGACGAACCCCGCGTCGCCGAGCTGCTCCACCACCTACTGCCACGGAGGCACGCTGGCCGGCGGCACGAACACCGCCCCGGTCTGGACGGTGGTGGTGCAGGACCCGGCGAACCCGTCCTCGCAGGTGGCCTGCGGCACCTGCCACGGCATCCCACCGCCCTCGGCGCCCCACGCCGGCGTCGGGGCCGATCCGGTCGGCTGCAACGCCTGCCACCCGGGCACCGTGACGGCGGACGGGTCGCTGAACCTCCCGGGCGGGCTCCACATCAACGGCGTGCGGGACGTCGGCGCCGCCGGGTGCACCGCCTGCCACGGCGACAAGGCGCGGCTCCCGGCGGCGAACGCCTCGGCGCCGCCGCGCGACAGCGCCGGCAACACCGCCGTCACCTCCCGCGGCGTGGGCGCGCACCAGACCCACGTCACCGGCCAGACGGCCGGCGGCGTCGTCATCAGCCAGCCCATCGCCTGCGGCGAGTGCCACGTGGTGGCGCAGTCGCTGGTGGCGCACCCCGACGGCCAGATCGACATGAGCTGGGGCCTCCTCGCGAAGGCCGGCGGGACGGGACCGTCCTGGAACCCGGCCACCCTCACCTGCTCGTCCACCTACTGCCACGGGAGCACCCTGCAGGGCGGCACGAACACGAACCCGGTGTGGACCACGGTGAACGGCACCCAGGCGGCCTGCGGCACCTGCCACGGGATTCCGCCCCCGCCGCCGCACAGCCAGAGCCTCTCCTGTGGAACGACCGCCTGCCACAGCGGCTACACCAGCTCGACCGTGAACCTGATCACGCACCTCGACGGCTACGTGAACCTGGGCGCGGACACCTGCACCTCCTGCCACGGGACGCCGTCCCGGCCCGCGTCGACCGCCGCCGCGCCGCCGCCCGACGTGAGCGGCGAGACGCTCGCCACCGCCACGGGGGTCGGCGCGCACCTGTTCCACATCCAGGACAACGCCCTGCGGCCGGCGGTGGCCTGCACCGAGTGCCACGCGGCGGTGACGACGACCGATCACTCCAAGCCGGCGAACTGCGCGCACCCGCCCGAGCCCGGCTCCGGGGGGACCTGCGCCGTCGACATGACCTTCGGCCTCCTCGCCACCAGCGGCGCCACCTACCCGGTCTGGGACAAGGCGACGAGCCCGGCCAGCCCGAGCTGCTCCGCCACCTACTGCCACGGCGCCACCCTCAGCGGCGGGACGAACACCGCTCCGGTGTGGACCATGGCCGACGGCACGCCCCCCGGGCCCGGGACGCTGGGGTCGCCGGGCTCGCAGGCCGCCTGCGGCACCTGCCACGGGATCCCGCCCCCGCCTCCCCACGTGACGCGGATGGACTGCGGGACCTGCCACACCGGCTCGACGAGCACCGAAGTGAACCTCGCCACCCACATGAACGGCGTCCTCGACGCCATCACGCTCCGCTGCACCACCTGCCACGGCGACGGGAACCGCACCCCGGCCACCGCCCAGGCGGCGCCGCCGCTCGACACCCACGGGAGCACGGCCCCGGGCAACCGGGAGGTGGGCGCCCACCAGAAGCACCTCGTCGACGGGACCTTCCGCAAGGCCACCGCCTGCGGCGAGTGCCACGTCGTCCCGACGGTCGCGAACCACGCCGACGCCAAGGTGGACGTGGTCTTCGGCCCGCTCGCCACCGCCGACGGCGCGGCCCCGGTCTGGAACGGCACCGGCGCCTCGCCTCCGCTCACCTGCTCCGCCACCTACTGCCACGGCGAGACGCTCACCGGCGGGACCAGGACCGCGCCCCTCTGGACCAGGGTGGACGGGAGCCAGGCGTTCTGCGGCTCCTGCCACGGGATCCCGCCGCCCCCGCCACACGTGGCCGCCACGAACTGCGGCGGCTGCCACGTCGGCTACACCTCCAAGACCGTGAACCTGACGCAGCACATCGACGGGACCCTGCAGGCCGCTGGCTCCTGCACGAGCTGCCACGGCGACGCCGCCCGGGCGCCCGCCGCCGCGCAGCCGGCGCCGCCGAAGGACAGCACCGGCAACACCGCCACGACGGTCCGGAGCGTGGGGGCCCACCAGGCGCACCTCGCCGACGGCTCCCTCCACAAGGCCATCGCCTGCGCCGAGTGCCACGACGTCCCGCGCGACCTCGCCAATCACCCCGACGGCGCGATGAGCCTGGCCTGGGGCTCGGTCGCCACCGGCGGCGGCTCCACCGCCCCGGTCTTCAACGGCTCGGGGGCCTCGCCGCCGCTCACCTGCTCGGCGACCTTCTGCCACGGCGCCACGCTCCTGGGCGGGACCAACAAGACGCCCGTCTGGACCGTCGTGGACGGGACGCCGGCGACGCCCGGCTCGCAGGCCGCCTGCGGCACCTGCCACGGCATCCCGCCTCCCGACGGCACCACCCACCTCGGCATGACCGCCGCGACGAACTGCGGAGGCTGCCACGCCACGGCCGCCGGCGGGGATCCGCTCTACACCGGCACCACCGTGAACCCGGCCCTGCACGTGAACGGCACGGTCGAGGCCACCGGCGCGAGCTGCGCCTCCTGCCACGGCGACCCGACGCGCGCGGTGGTGGCGGCGCAGTCCGCCCCGCCGCTCGACACGCAGACCCCGCCCAACACCGCGACCACCGCCCGCGGCGTCGGCGCCCACCAGACGCACATGGTCGGGAACGCCCTCGCGCGTCCGGTGGCCTGCTCCGAGTGCCACCTCGTCCCCGCGACCGTCGCGGCCCCCGGCCACAACAACGGGATCACCGAGGTGGTGTTCGGCACGCGCGCCAAGACCGGCGGGACGGCGCCGACCTGGAACGGCGCCGGCGCCTCGCCGCCGCTCACCTGCTCGGCGACGTACTGCCACGGCGCCACGCTCGACGGCGGGACCAACAAGGCACCCAAGTGGACCACCGTCGGCACGGGCACGCCGGTGGGGGGCACCCAGGCCTCCTGCGGCACCTGCCACGGCGTCCCGCCCCCGGCCCCGCACGTGCAGAGCACCGCCTGCGGGAGCTGCCACACCGGCTACACCGCGACGACGGTGAACCTCGCGAACCACATCGACGGGACCCTGAACACCTCCCCGCTGGCCTGCACCTCCTGCCACGGCTCGCCGACGCGCACCCTGGTCACCGGCGCCGACGCGCAGGCGAGGGCCGCGCCGCCGGTGGACAGCAAGGGCCTCTCGGCGACCACGCTCCGCAGCGTGGGCGTCCACCAGGCGCACCTCAACAAGTCGACGGGCGCCCTCGCCAGCCCGACGAAGTGCAGCGAGTGCCACGCCGTCCCGACCTCGATGGCCCACGCCGACGGCGTCGCCCTGGTGACCTTCGGCACCAGGGCCAAGACCGGCGGCGCCGCGCCCACCTGGGACGGCGTCGGCTGCTCGGCGACGTACTGCCACGGCAACTTCCCGTACGGGCAGACGGCGGCCAAGCCGAGCTGGACCACGGCCGGCACCCTCGCCTGCAGCGCCTGCCACGCGCAGATGCCGCCGGTCGACAGGTGCCACCCGCCGCAGTACGACCACGATGGCGGCAACAGCTGCAACAACTGCCACAAGAACACGAACTCGACCGGGACCGCGATCACCTCGATCGGCACGCACGTGAACGGGGTCGTCAACGGCAAGTGCACCGATTGCCACAACGACGAGAACTGCACGCCCTGACGCGAGCGTGAGCGGGCGCCGGCCCTGAGGTAGGCTGCGGCGGTGCTCCGCCGCGCCGCCGACCTTCTCCTCGAGGACCTGCCGCCGGTGACGGCGCCGGGCCGCGCCGACGCGGCCGGCCTCGCCATCCCCCTCCTCGCCGCGGCGCTCTTCGCCGTCTCCCACTTCCACGGACAGCCGCCGCACGCGCCGCGCGCGCTGGTCCAGGCCGCCGGGTCGCTCGCCGGCGTGGCCCCGCACCTGTGGTGGTACGGGACCGCCGCCCTGCTCCTCGGCGCCGGGCCGGTGCTCCTGCTCCGGCTGCTCGGCGAGCCGCTCGGCGAGTACGGCCTGGGCCCCGGCCGCTGGCGCCTCGGCCTCGGCGTCGCCGCGGCCATGCTCGCCGCCATGGTGCCGGTGGTGCTCGCCGCCGCCCGCTTCCCGGCCTTCGCCACCCGCTACCCGCTGGCGCCGGCCGCGGCGCTGGCCTGGCGGCCCTTCGCCGCCTACGAGGCGGCGTACGCCCTCTACTTCGTCGGCTGGGAGCTCGTCTTCCGCTCCTTCCTCCTCTTCGGCCTCTACCGGCGCGTCGGGCTCCTGGCCGTTCCGCTCCAGGCCCTCCCCTTCGCCATCCTCCACTTCGGCAAGCCCGAGGCCGAGGCCTTCGCCAGCATCCTGGCGCCGCTGGCGCTCGGGTGGCTGGCCCTGCGGGCGCGGAGCTTCTGGTGGGGCGCGCTCCTCCACGCCTGCGTGGCCTTCGCGATGGACCTCGCCTGCGTCCTGCAGCGGCGGTGATCGGGGAAGATGGGGTGCCGGACTCAGGGGGTGCCCGACTCACGGACAGCCGGCCGGCGTGAGCCCCGCCACCCACTCGCGCACCAGCGCCAGACCCTCCTCGTGGACGAGGCTCCGCCCGATCTGGGGCATCGCGCTTCCCGGCTCGGTGGCGGCCATCCGGTGGACGAGGATGGAGCGGTCGGGGTCGCCGGGGACGACGTCGTAGGACAGGCCCCCCGAGCCGGGGCCGGCGGCCACCGGCGTCTTGCACAGCCCGAGCGCGTAGGGGTCGGTGACCTCCGTCCCCAGGAAGAGTCCGGTGCTGCGGGCGAGGCCGCCGGCGCCGTGGCAGAAGGCGCAGTTCACCTCGAGGAGGGCGCGGGCGCGCTCCGCCGGCGTGCCGGTCGCCGGGTCGTCCCAGGCGGCGAGCCGCGGCGCCGCGGCCGGCGCGGGCGCCCCCGCGAGGAGGCCGAGGCGGGACCAGCGGGCGATCTGGTTCTCGGCTCCGTCGGCGAAGGCGAAGTCGCGGTTCAGGTTCCGGGCGGTGGAGCCGAGGAGGTGCAGGCCCTCGCCGGGCGCGTCGGCGTGGCACCGCTGGCACTGGCCCATGCTGGGGACGAGGTAGGCCGCGGTGACGCTCTTCCCCGCCGGCGTGACGAGGGAGATGGAGCGCACCTCGCCGCCGGGACTGAAGGCGGCGTCGGTCTCGGCGTCGTCCCAGACGTAGGGCCAGCCTCGCCAGCCGTCGGCGGCGTGGTAGAGCACCCGCGTCTCCACCAGCCTCCTCCCCGCGGACGGGTCGCGCATGTCGGGCGCGAAGGCGAAGGTCTTGACGACGAAGGAGCCGGCGGGGAGGTCGATGGCGGCCCGCGCGTCCCAGGTGGCCGAGGCCCCGGGCGGCACCCAGGCGAACCGCGTCTTCTGGGCGTAGTCGGAGAAGAGCGGCGTGTTGAGGTCGTAGGGAACGACGCCGGGCATGGGGTCGACCGCGCCGGGGCGCGGGCGGACCAGGCACAGCGCCGAGAGCCGCGCCGGCGGCCGGGTCGGGTCGAGGGAGCCGGGCGGGCTGCACCGGCCCTCGCCCGCGCCGCTCCCGCAGGCGGCGACCAGCAGGGCGGCCGCGGCGGCTCCCGGCCTCACGGGAGGACGACGGGCGGGAGCAGCGGCAGCGTGCAGACGAAGCCGGCGCTCGAGGTCGACGGGGGAACGCCGGACCCGGGCACGTTGAGGTTCAGGAAGCTCGTCCCGGGGGTGATGCAGATCTGCTGCGGGTTCGTCCCCGCCTTCGCCGGGTCGGCGATGCCGTCCCAGAGCGCGTCGGGGATGGGCGTCCCCAGGATGCTCTTCACCGCGGCCAGGAGCGCGCCGAGGTCGCTGGTGACGTCGGGGCTGGAGCCGTTCCCGGAGAAGGCGTTGTCCGCGATCATGACCCGAGACGGGTAGGGAACGTAGCCTGCCGGGTAGGGCCGGCCCAGCAGCACGAAGCTGATGACGGCCACCGCCGCCGTCTGGTTGCCGGTGACGGCGTTGTCCCGGATCTCGACGTCGTGGTTCGCCATCACCGCGATGCCCGTGCCGGCCGGAACCGAGCCCACGATGTTGCCGGCCGGGGCGAAGCTCGGCGTGTTGTTCCGGTCGACGGCGTTCTGGAAGACGCGGACCGCGTGGCCGCCCTGCTGCGGCAGTCCGGGGAGGTCGAAGACCAGGATGCCTCCGGTGTTCCCGTGCACGCTGTTGCCGTGGACGTCGGCCCCCCAGCAGTTCTCGATCTCGATGCCGGCGACGTTGCCGGTGGCCTCGTTGTCGCGGACCACGACGTTCTGCGACTGGCCCACGTAGATCCCGGTGTCGGTGGCGCCCGAGGCGAACGACCCCTCCACCAGCACGTTGGCGCTCGCCACCGGGTAGATGCCGTACCCGCCGTTCCCGTGAGGGTCGGCGGCCGTCCACCAGACGCGGACCCCCTGGATCTTCACGTTGGTCGACCCCTCCACCTTCACCCCGTCCCCGGCGGTGTCGCGGATGCCGATGTTCCGCAAGGTGAAGTCGTCCCCCGTGGCGGAGATCCCCTCGCCGCCGGCCGCCTGGCCCTCGAAGTCGAGGACCGTCTCGCTCCCGCCCACCCCCTGGATGGTGACGCCGCTGGCGGTCACCGCGATGGAGTTGGCGAAGCGGTAGGTACCGGCGCCGAAGCCGAAGGTCGTCCCCGGCGCCGCCAGCGCCACCGCCGCCTGGATCTCCGCCTCGGTCGCCCCGGAGTGGAAGGCGACGCAGGTGCCGGCGGCGCCGGCGCAGGGGTCGCTGGACCTGCCCGAGGCGCAGGCCGCGAGGGCCCCCGCGGCGGCGATGGCGAGGAGCGCTCTGCTCATGGGGGATCCGTGGCCCACGCGGCGCTCGCGCGCAACGGCAGGTGCGCGCTTCCCGGCACGGCCCCCATCCGGGCCGCCCGGTCGGGACCGCCGCCGCCCCGGACCGGATTCAGGCGGCAGGCCGCGTCGCCGAGCCGCCGCCCGGAAGCTCGGCGCCGATGCGCGCCCGCACCACGTCGGCGAGCCGATCCACGTCGTCCTCGGTCATCCCGCTGGTCTCGACCGGCTCCAGGATGCGGGCCCAGGCGCGGGCCGGCCTCACCCAGGGGCTGCCCTTGGGCATCCCCGCCCCGGCGCCGTCCAGCGCCACCGGCAGGACGGGGGCGCCTGCGGAGATGGCGAGCTTGAAGGCCCCGGGCTTGAACGGGAGGAGCTTCCCGTCGCGGCTCCGCGTGCCCTCCGGGAAGAGCATGACGTGCATCCCCGAGCGCAGGTAGGCGGCGGCCCGCTCCAGCGCCCGGCGGCCGCTCGCGGCGTCGCCGCGCCGCACCGGAATGTCCCCGGCGATCCGGAACATCCACCCCACCCACGGGATCCGGAAGAGCTCGGCCTTCGCCATCCACTTCATCTCCCGCGGGATCCGCGAGAGCATGAAGATGTCGAGCATCGACTGGTGGTTCGAGACCACGACGTAGGCGCGGCGGTCGGCCGGGAACTTCCCCTCGATGCGGATCCGCCAGAAGGGGAAGGAGTGGGTGGCGAGCACCGCCAGCCAGCGCAGGAAGCGGCCCGCGGCGCGGCGGTTCGGATCGAAGGGCGCGGTGACGAGCCGGACCAGGACCAGCGCCGGGAGCCAGAGCACGATGCCGGCGAGGACCACGAGGTAGGCGAGGATGGCCGCGGCCGGCACCAGCATGGCGCGCAGTCTCGTCCGGCCTGTGTCACCGGCTCGTCATGGGCGGCGCGGGGCCCCGGGCCGCCGCACACGAAAACTCGCCTTCCGGCATCCGCGCACGACAATCGGGCCATGAGCGCGGTGTGGATCGCCCTCCTCGCCACCTCGGTGGCCTTCGCCGCCTGGAACGGGCGCATGGCGGCGCTCACCGCGGCGGTGGCCGAGTCGGCGGGGCGCGCCGTGACCCTCTCGCTGGGCCTCGCCGGCCTCATGGCGCTCTGGCTCGGGCTCATGAAGGTCGCCGAGGAGGCCGGGCTGGTGGCGCTGCTGGGCCGCGCCGCCCGGCCCGTCCTCCGCCGGCTCTTCCCCGAGGTGCCGGCCGACCATCCGGCCATGGGCGCGATGGTCATGAACGTGTCGGCGAACATGCTCGGCCTCGGGAACGCCGCCACCCCCTTCGGCCTCAAGGCCATGGCGGCGCTCGAGGAGCTGAACCCCCACCCGGGGACCGCCAGCGACGCCCAGGCGCTCTTCTGCGCCCTCAACACCGCCTCGATCCAGCTCGTGCCTGCGAGCGTGGTGGCGCTGCGGGCCGCCGCCGGCTCGCGGCAGCCGGGCGACGTCATCGGCGCGACGCTGCTCGCCGGCCTCTGCTCGACCGCCGCCGCCGTCGCCGCGGCGCGGCTCCTCCGCCGCCTCTACCCGCCGCCGGCGCCGCCCCCGGAGCGGCCGTGATCCGGGGCGCGCTCGAGGCCCTCTCGGCCTGGGCCATCCCGCTGCTCCTCGCGGGCGTGCCGCTGTGGGCCATCTCCCGGAAGGTGAAGGTCTACCCGGCCTTCGTCGAGGGGGCGAAGGAGGGCTTCCAGGTGGCGGTGCGCGTCATCCCGCCGCTCGTCGCGGTCCTGGTGGCGCTGGGGATGCTGCGGGCCTCCGGCGCGCTCGACGCCCTGGCCGTGGCCGCGGCCCCGCTCACCGGGCGGCTCGGCGTTCCGGCGAGCGTGCTCCCCATGGTCCTGGTGCGCCCCCTCTCCGGCGGCGGCGCGCTCGGCGTCCTGGGCGACGTCCTGCGGTCCGACGGGCCGGACTCCTACCCGGGGCGCCTCGCCTCGGTGATGGCCGGCTCCACCGAGACCACCTTCTACGTGCTCGCCGTCTACATGGGCTCGGTGGGCGTCTCGCGCTACCGGCAGGCCCTGCCCGCCGGCCTCCTCGCCGACCTGGCCGGCTTCGCGGCCTCGGTGGTGGTGGTCCGCGCCCTGTTCTCCTGAGGCGCGCACCTTCCGCGCTCACCGGGCTCGGCCGATCGGGTAGTCTCCCGACATGCCCGAGCCCCTGGAATCTGGCCTGGCGCCCGGCTTCCTCGTCGCCGCACCGGCGCTCCGCGACCCGAACTTCGCCGGGTCCCTGGTCCTCATGGCGCAGCACTCGCCCGAGGGCTCGCTGGGCTTCGTCGTGAACCGCCCGGCGCCCATCAGCGCCGGGGACGTGCTGCGCGCCCTCGACCCGGCGCTGCGGGAGCGCGCCCGGGCCACCGGCCGCGACGGCCACCCGGTGCTGCTCGCCGGGCCGGTCCAGCCCGATCGGCTCTGGGTGATGTGGAAGCCGGAGCGGGTCCCCGCCGGAGCCGACGCCCTCCGCGTCACCGGAGCCCTGGCGCTGGCCGGCTCGCGCGACCTCCTCGAGGCGGTGGTGCGCAGCGGCGACGGCCCCTACCAGCTCCTCCTCGGCTACGCCGGCTGGGCGCCCATGCAGGTGGAGGGCGAGGTGGCGGCCGGCGCCTGGATCCCGCTGCGGCTCCACGCCGACCTCGTCTTCGACGTCCCGTTCGAGGAGCGCTGGCCCGAGGCGGTGCGGCGCCTGGGCCTGCCGCCCGGCGGCTTCACGGTGAGCGGGGGCGGGGCGAAAGCCTGAAATCCGCCGCGGCCCGACGTATCCTCGGGCCATGGACCTCCGCCAGTTCTTCCGCCGCGACCGCTTCGCACGCCTCGCCGGGGTCCGGCTCCTCGAGGCGCGGCCCGGCTACGCGCGCGCCAGGATGCGCGTCTCCGACCGGACCAAGAACGGCCTCGACGTCGCCCAGGGCGGCGCGGTCTTCACCCTCGCCGACCTCGCCTTCGCCGCGGCCTGCAACGGCGCGGGCCAGGTCGCGGTCGCGGCCCAGGTCGGCATCACCTTCCACAAGGCCGGCCTGGGCCTGCTCACCGCCGTGGCCCGCGAGGTGTCGCGGAGCCGGCGCCTCTCGGCCTGCGAGGTGGTGGTCACCGATCGGGCCGGCGACCGGGTGGCGACCTTCCAGGGCCTCGCCTACGTGAAGCAGGAGAACATCGAGGACCTGCCCGCGCCGGGGGCGCGCCGGCGCGCCCCGCGCCGGGCGAAGTAGGGGGCCGGGGCCGGTGTCCACTCCGGTCGAGCTCCTGGAGCTCGCCGACCGCGCGTCGGCCGAGGTGCTCGCCTCCTACGACCGGTACCGCGAGGAGTTCGCCCTGGTCACGCGCCGGGCGCGCCGGCGCTTCGAGAGCCGCGACTGGCGCGGGACGCAGACCGACGCGCGCGAGCGGCTCGAGCTGCGCGAGACCTGGGTGCGGCGCACCGTGGAGTCCACCCGCGCGCTCCTCGGCGAGCGGGCGACGCTGCACCGGCTCTGGGCGCGGATGCGCGCCGAGTACGAGTCCCGCGTCGGCGGCCGGCCCGACCTGGCCCTGGCCTTCACCTTCTTCAACTCGGTGACGCGGCGGGTCTTCGGGACGGTGGGCGTCGACCCCTCGATCGAGTTCACCCCCGCCGACCTCGAGGTGCGGGCCCGGCCCGGCCCGGCGCCCGGCTGGCGGAGCTACCCTCGCCGCGCCTCCACCGAGGAGCTCGTCGCCTCCCTGCTCCGCGACCTGCCCTTCGAGGTCCCCTGGCGCGACCTGGAGGGGGACGCCTGGCTCGCGGGCGCCGAGATCGACGCCCACCTGCGCAGCCTGGAGCGCGACGGGCCGCTCGACGCGGTGGAGATGCTCGCCCCGGTCTTCTACCGGAACAAGGGGGCCTACCTGGTGGGCCGCATCCGGCGCGGCGAGGAGGTCCACCCCCTCATCCTCCCCCTCCTCCACGGCGAGGACGGCCTCTCGCTCGACGCCGTCCTCCTCACCGTGGACGACGCCGCGGTGGTCTTCAGCTTCACCCGCTCCTACTTCCAGGTGGAGACCGACGCCCCGGAGGAGCTGGTGGAGTTCGTCCAGAGCCTCGTCCCCCACAAGCCGCGCTCCGAGATCTGGATCTCGGTGGGCTACGAGAAGCACGCCAAGACCGTGCTCTTCCGCGAGATCCAGGAGCACCTGCTCCACACCCGGGAGCGCTTCGAGCCGGCGCGCGGCGAGCGTGGCATGGTGATGTCGGTGTTCACGCTGCCCTCGCTCGACGTGGTCTTCAAGGTCATCCGCGACCGCTTCGCCCCTCCCAAGAGCACCACCCGCGAGGAGGTGCAGGGGAAGTACGGCCTGGTGCACCGGCTCGACCGCGCCGGCCGGATGCCCGACGCCCAGGAGTTCGAGCACCTCGCCTTTCCGCTCTCGCGCTTCGCCCCGGAGCTCCTGGAGCTGCTCCTGGCCGAGGCCGGCGACACGGTGCGGATCGAGGGCGAGCGGGTCCACATCCGCCACCTCTACGCCGAGCGGCGGGTGACGCCGCTGAACCTCTACATCCGCGAGCGCGACGAGTGGACCGCGCGCCACGCGGTGCTCGACTTCGGCCAGGCGCTGCGCGACCTCGCCGCCACCAACACCTTCCCCGGCGACCTCCTGCTGAAGAACTTCGGGGTGACGCGCACCGGGCGCGTCATTTTCTACGACTACGACGAGCTCTGCCACGTGACCGACTGCGTCTTCCGCGAGCTCCCGGCGCCGTCCGAGGACGAGGAGACGGCCGGCGAGCCCTGGTTCTACGTGGGCAAGGACGACGTCTTCCCCGAGGAGTTCATCCGCTTCATCGGGCTTCAGGAGAGGCTGCGGGACGCCTTCGTCGCCGCCCACCGCGACATCCTCACCGCCGCCTTCTGGCGCGGCATGCAGGAGCGCCACCGCCAGGGCGAGGTGGTGGACATCTTCCCCTACCGCGACAACCAGCGGCTCCGGCACGGGCGGCCGGGGTGACGTCGCCGGTCGCGGGCCCTCAGGGCTTCCCGTCCGGCCCCACCGTCAGGATCTCCGCCCCGTCGCGCGTCACCTGGATGGTGTGCTCGAACTGCGCGGCGCGCTTCCCGTCGGCGGTCGCCGCCGTCCACCCGTCGGACCACAGGACGTGCTCCGGCGTCCCCTGGGTCAGCATGGGCTCGACGGTGAAGAACATCCCCTCCTCCATCGGCGTCCGCGCGTGCGGATCGTAGTAGTGGAGCACCTGCGGGTCGAGGTGGAACTCCTCGCCGATGCCGTGGCCGCAGAAGGAGCGGACCACGCCGTAGCCGTGCGCCGAGGCGTGGGCCTCGACGGCCCGCCCCACGTCGGAGATGGGCCGCCCGGGGCGCACCGCCTCGATGCCGCGGAGCATGCACTCCCGCGTCACCCGCAGCAGCCGCTCCGACTCCGGGTCCACGCGCCCGACGGCGAAGGTCGCCGAGCAGTCGCCGTGCACGCCGCCGAGGTAGATGGTGACGTCGAGGTTCACGACGTCGCCCTGGCGCAGCGGCCGGCTGTCGGGGATGCCGTGGAGGATGACCTCGTTCACGGAGGTGCAGAGCGACTTGGGGAAGCCGTGGTAGTTCAAGGTCGAAGGGTAGCCGCCGCGGGCGATGTAGGCCTCGTGGACCACGCCGTCGATCTCGTCGGTGGTGACGCCGGGGGCGAGCCGGGCCGCCCCCTCGGCCAGGACCTCCGCCGCCGCCCGGCAGGCCCGGCGCATCCGCGCCAGGCGGTCGGCCGGGTCGGCGATGCGCGGCACCGGGCGCGGCCGGCCGGACTCGGCGTAGTTCGGGCGCGGGATGTGCGGCGGAACCGGACGGCGCGGGCCGATCATTCCCGGCCGCACCGCCTCCGCCCGGGCCGGCGCGCCGGCTCCCTGGTCGGCGTCCCGGTGGCACTTCTTGTACTTCCTGCCGCTGCCGCACCAGCAGGCGTCGTTCGGACCGATACCGCGCATCGACATGGGGTGTAAGCCGCGGAAGCGGTGGTGGCAACGGACGGCGGCCCGGTGGTGGCCCGGGCCGGTGGGTACGCTAGACTCCCCCTCCCGCCCCCGAGGTCCCCGTGCCCGTCCCCGAGCTCACGCCCCCCTCCCGCCTTCTCCTCGGCCCCGGGCCGAGCATGGTGCACCCGCGCGTGCTCCGGGCGATGTCGACGCCGCTCCTCGGCCACCTCGACCCGGACTTCCTCGGGATCATGAACGACGTCCAGGCGCTGCTCCGCGAGGCCTTCCGGACGACGAACCCCTTCACCGTCGCCGTCTCCGGGACGGGCTCCGCCGGCATGGAGGCGGCGCTCGTGAACCTCGTCGAGCCGGGCGACGCCGCGGTGGTCTGCGCCGCCGGCGTCTTCGGCGGGCGCATGGCCGACGTCGCCGAGCGCTGCGGCGGAAGGGTGGTTCGCCTGGAGACGCCCTGGGGCCAGGTGACCGAGCTCGGCCGCATCGAGGAGGCGCTCCGGAAGCACGCGCCGGTGAAGGTCGTGGCGCTGGTCCACGCCGAGACCTCGACCGGCGCGCAGCAGCCCATGGACGGGCTCGGGAAGCTCTGCCACCAGCACGGGGCGCTGCTCGTCGTGGACGCGGTCACCTCGCTCGGCGGCGTTCCCGTCGACGTCGACGCCTGGGAGGCCGACGCCGTCTACTCCGGCACCCAGAAGTGCCTCTCCTGCCCGCCGGGCCTGGCGCCG
>DATBLK010000342.1:0-4392 GCA_036555405.1 Anaeromyxobacteraceae bacterium | reverse complement strand
GCGAGGGCGACGAGGAACTCCTCGCCGCGGGCCGCCGAGGCGCGCTCGTCGGCGAGGAGCCGCTCGCGCTCCGTCGCCGTCATCGCCCGCCAGGCGGCCACCTGCCCCGCCCGCCGCTCCCGGACCGCCGCCGAGAGGTGGAGCGCGGTGGCGACCGCGGGGGTCTCGAACGCCCCGCGGACGGCGGCGCGTCGCGTCGCGGCGCCGCGCTCGCGAGCCCAGGCTTCGGCCTCGCCGCGGTCGGGCGGCCGCCCGGTCGCGCAGGCGGCGCCGAGCAGGAGGACGGCGAACGGCCGGGTCGAGATCCTCATCTGGGGAAGTCCTCGCGGGTGTAGAGGGACTGCAGCGGCACGCCTCGCGCCTCGATGGCCTCGCGGCCGCCCTCCATCCGGTCGACGAGCGCCAGGCAGGCGACTGGCTCGAGCCCCTCGGAGCGACAGCGCTCGATGGCCAGGAGCGCGCTGCCGCCGGTGGTCACGACGTCCTCCAGCACGGCCACGCGGCTTCCGTCGGGGATGGTCCGGCGCCCCTCGATCCACTGGCCGGTCCCGTGGCCCTTGGGCTCCTTGCGCACGATGAAGGCGTCGATCGGCGGGGGCGGCTGGGCCTCCCCGCGGCCCCGCGCCGCCTCGTGCTCGAGGAAGCTGGCCGCGGCGACGGCCGAGGCGAGCGGGTCGGCGCCCAGCGTCAGCCCGCCGATGCCGCGCACCGGAGGCGCCAGGCGCCGGACGCGGTCGAGGAGCAGCCGCCCCACGAGGACGTGCCCCTCGGCGGTGAGCGTGGTCCGCTTGCAGTCGATGTAGAAGTCGCTCTCCCGCCCCGAGGCCAGCACCACGCGGCGGCGCTCGAAGGAGAGCGAGCGGAGGAGCGCCAGGAGGCGGGGGCGGTCGTCGGCGAGCGTCATCCCTCGGCCTCCTCCAGCCAGGGAAGGAGCTCGGCGACCCAGCGCGCCTGCTCCAGGAGAGCCTGGCGCTCCGGGCGCGGCAGGTCGCTCCAGGCGTCGTGCGCGGTGGCGAGGTCCTGGCACACCCCGGCCATCCGCTTCGCCAGGTCCCGGGCGAAGTCCTCGGGCGAGAGCTCCTCCACGTCGCCGCCGGTCGAGGCAGGCTCCGCCGTCGCCGCGCCGTCGAGGAGGTCGAGGGCCCAGGGGGCGACGCCGGTCGCCTGGAGCCGCGCCCGCAGCGCCTCGACCTCCGCCTCGCCGAGCGGCTCGCCGCCGAGTGCCTGGGTGAGGGCCACCGCCCAGGCGTCCTCGTCCGCCAGCCGCTGGTGCAGCCGGGCCAGCACCTTCTCGCGGAGCAGCATCCGCAGGGCGGCCACCCGGCGAAAGCCCGCGACGAGCTGCCAGCGCGGCCCGCCCGCCGCCGCCGCCAGTGGGCGGAGCTCCACCGGGTGGAGCTGCCCGAGGCGGCCGATGGAGGCGGCCAGCGCCGAGACGTCGCCCTCGGCGCGGAGGCGGAAGAGGTCGTCGGATGCGATGTCGTCGAGGTCGACGAGCTCGACGGCGCCGGTGGCGTGCGCCGGCGGCTCGCTGCGGTGCTCCGGCCCCACGGGACCCGACGCGCGCCCGGGCGGCTACTTCCGCCGGACGATGACCTTCTTCTTCGCGCCGCCCAGGCCGGCGGGCACCGGCGGCTCGGGCGGCTTCGCCGGGAGCTTGGGCTCCTCGACCTTCTCGACGCGGGCCGCGCCGCCGGGGCGGCGCAGCGACGGGCGCGCCGCCGGCCGGGCGGGCCCCTGCGGCCGCTCCCCCTCGCGGATCTCGAACTCGCCCATGTCGATCCGGCCGCGGAAGCTGGCGCCGTCGACGATGATCACCCGCGGGGCGCCGATGTCGCCCACCATCCGCCCCTCCTTGGTGATCTCCACGCTCTCGCTGGCGGTGACGTTGCCCACCACCGCTCCGGCGATGACGCAGTTCTTGACCTGGACCTCGGCCTTCACCACGCCCGTCGGCTCGACCACGAGCGTCTTCGTCAGGGTCACGGTCCCCTCGACGCGGCCGCGGACGGTGAGGTCCTCGTCGCCGTTCAGGTTGCCGTTGATGAGGATCGACTCCCCGATGATGGTGCTGCTGTCCATGGCCATGGTGTCACTTCCCCTTCACTTCCATGTCGACGTTGCCCTTGAACACCGCGCCGTCGGCGATGAGGATGCGGGGCGAGCGGATGTCGCCGCTCACCTTGCAGTCGGCCTTGAGCTCGACCTTCTCGGAGGCGGTGATGTTGCCGGTGACGCGCCCCGAGACCTCCACGTTCGCGGTCTCGATGTCGGCCTCGATGACGCCGCTCGACTCGACGAAGAGGCTTTCCTTGAGCCCGATGCGGCCCTTCACCGTGCCCAGGATGACGAGGTCCTCGTCCCCGGTGATCTCGCCGTCGATGACGATGGAGCTTCCGATGACGGTGTGTGCGCCGCTGCGCGGCGACGGGGGCTTCTCGATGGCTGCCATCAGGTCTCCTCCGTGGACCCCGGGTGCGGGCGCGGGGCCCGCGTCGTGACTCCGGGCGAGGTGGGAGCGAGCATCGTAGAGGTCCGGAACCGCGGGCGTCAACGCCCTTGGACGTCCGGATGGGTTTGGGATCTCCCGCACCCGGACCCTCTCCCCCGCTCGCGCGGGAGAGGGACGAGCGGCCGACCCTAGACGCGGGCCGCGATCCAGGCGACCGCATCGCCCAGGGGGCGTTCGCGCTCGCGCTCGTTGAAGATCTCGTGCCTGAAGCCCGGGTAGATCTTGAAGGCCTTGTCGGCGGAGCCGGCCTGGTCGGCGAAGAGCTCGGAGGTCGCCGGGTCGGCGATCGGGTCCGCGCCGCCGGCGAGGACCAGGAGCGGGTGGCGGAACTCCTTCACCCGGCCGAGGAGCTCGGCCTGCGCCCGGGTCGCCTCCTCGAACCAGCGCGGCGTCGTGCTTCGCCCGTAGAGCGGGTCGCGGTCGGTCCAGTCCTGCATCGCGTCGTCGCTGGTGAGGTCCGGGAGCCGCAGCCCGGTGGCCACCGGGAACCAGGGGATCACCCTTCCCACCAGCCGGCCGAGGAGGACCTTCGCCCTGGGCGGATCGACCGCCGGCCGGAACCAGGGGGAGGAGAAGACGAACCCGGCCGCCTCGCGCCCCGGCAGCAGGCCCCAGCCGGCGGCGATGAGCGCACCCATGCTGTGGGCGACCGCGAAGACCCTGCGCCCCGCGGCCCGGCCGCGGACGTCCTCGAGGAAGGCGTCCAGGTCCTCGTGGTACTCGGCGAAGCGGTCGACGTGCCAGCGCCGCCCCCCGGAGCGGCCGTGGCCGCGGAAGTCGAGCAGGACCACCTCGAAGGCCGCCTCGACGAGACCTCGCGTCAGCGCCGGGTAGCGGCCCGCGTGGTCGCCGCCGCCGGGGAGCACCGCCACCGTGGCGCGGGGTGCGCGCGGCGCGTAGCGCGCCCAGTGGAGCCCGGTGCCGTCCTTCGAGCGGAGGATCCCCTCCTCGCGAACCGCCTCGGGCGGAGAAGGGTAGGTCGGGACGGGCATGGCGCCGATCGCTAGACCCCGGATCACCCTGTGTCAACGGTCTCGCCGGGGTCGCCCCCAGGTGGCCAGGGCGAGACGGGCCCGCGCCGTCAGCGGCGCGCCGGCCGGAGCTCGCGGCCCGAGAGCTCGTCGACCTTCCGCTGGAGCCCGATCCGCTGCTCCGCCGCCTTCTCCGGCCCGTCCTGCGACTCCCCGGCGTCGAGGCTGCGGAGCGCCCGCCGGTAGGCGCCGAGCGCGTCGCCGCCTCGCCCGGCGCGCCGGTAGGCGTCGCCGAGGTGCTCGAGGATGGTGGGCTCGGGGCCAGCGAGCCGGTCGGCCTGCTCCAGCGTCGCCACCGCCCGCTCGGTGTCGCCCCGCTGGAAGAGGACCCAGCCGAGCGAGTCGAGGAAGTAGCCGTTCTCGGGCCTGAGCTCCAGCGCGCGCCGCAGCAGGCGCTCCGCCTCGTCGAGGCGGACCCCCTTCTCCGCCCAGGCGTAGCCCACGAAGTTCAGCGCCTCGGCGTGGTCCGGGTTCATGGCCAGGAGCGCGCGCATCTGGGCCACGGCCGCCTCGGCCTCGCCGGCCCGCTCCCGCGCCACGCCCAGCGCGTAGAGGACCCCCTGGTCGCGAGGCCGGCGCACCGCCGCCTCCTCGAGGAGCGCCACCGCCTCGGCGGCGCGCCCCAGGCGCGCCATCGCGCCCGCGAGCGCGTCCCAGAGCTCGGCCGCCCCTGCTCCGGCGCCGTCCCGTTCGCGCGCCTCGACGGCCCGCCGCAGCTCGTCGGCCGCCTCGGCGCCGCGGCCGGATCGCTCCAGGATCCAGGCGCGCGTCAGCGTCGCCCGGACGTCGCCGGGGCGAGCCGCCGCCGCCTCGTCGGCGGCGCGAAGCGCCTCGGCGTGCCGGCCCGCC
>DATBLK010000332.1:0-14021 GCA_036555405.1 Anaeromyxobacteraceae bacterium | reverse complement strand
CGCCGGTCCCGCCGCCCAGGTTCAGGCTGTCGAAGGGCGCTCCGGATGCCCCGCCGCCGCGCGTCGTGAACCCGTGCGGGAAGGCGGCGAGCAACGCGCTCGACAGGATCAGCATGGGCCCAAGGCTTGCCGGAGCCGGCGGCCCGCCGCCAGCCAATGTGCGCCACCCCGCTGGACCCGCGCCCTCACCCGCCCCGGGCTCCTCCGTCCGGGTCCCCGCCGCCCCCGGGCGCGTCCCCGCCCGGAGCCGGGGCGCCCCCGCGCCCGGAGAGCTCCCGCTCCAGCGCAGCGGCGCGGCGCGCCGCCTCCTCGCACGCCTCCCGCCAGCGCTGCCCCTCGGCCTCGAGCCGCACGAGCTCCCGGGCCGCGCCGTCGAGCGCCTCCCGGCGCCGGGCCAGGTCCTCGTCGCGCTGGCGGACCTCGCGCTCCAGCTCGGCGACGCGCCGCTCCTTGCCGGCCACGACCTCGATGAGGTCCTTCTCCTGCGAGAACCGCTCGAGGAGCAGCCCCTCGACGGAGGCGCCGTGCTCGCGATCCCTGGCGACGAGGAGGTCGCGGGCCTCGGCGAGCTTCCGCAGCAGCTCGTCGACCCGGAGCTTCGCCGACTGGAGCTCGACCTCCTTCTCGTGGAGCCGGGCATCCGCGCCGGCGAGGTCGCGATCCCGCGCCTCCCAGATCTGGGCCAGGCGGGCGATCTGGGCCTCCCGCGCCTTCAGGTCCTCGCGCAGGAGCGCCAGCCGCCCCTCGGGCGTGGCCAGGAGCTGCCGCGGCGGAGGGGGCCGGCGGCGCCGCGCCTCGGCGACGAGGTCGGCCCGCCGGTCGGCGATCGACTGGAAGGTGCGCTCCAGGAAGAGCCGGTCCTCGTCGGTGACCTCGCTGCGGCGGGCGCGCCGCGGCACCGGCGGGGGGGAGGGCGTGAGGCTGGCCTGTGCCGGCGCCGGCGCCGGCGCCCCGACGCGCACCTCCACCGGGGGTGCACGGTCGACGACCGCGTCGTCCGCCACCTCCAGCGGAGCGGGCGCCGCCAGGAGGTCGCGGGCCGCGCGGGCCAGGGCCGCCGTGTCCACCGGCATGGAGAGGTAGGCCTGGGCGGAGCCCGGCGTGCGGGCGTGCTCGGCCAGCGCCTCGGCGGTGGCGTCGGAGGACAGGAGGATCAGCGGGAGGCCCGGCCGCTCGCGCCGCAGCCGGCCGCAGAGGGAGAAGCCCGAGAGGTCGGGCAGCTCGGCCCGCACCACCACCAGGTCGGGCGGGCGCGCCGCGATCTCGCGCTCGGCGTCGGCGGCGCTGCCGGCGACGGCGGTGGCGCAGCCGTCGGCGCGGAAGAGCCCTGCCAGCGAGAGCCCGAACGCGGCGTCCGGCTCCACGACGAGGACCCGCTTCGCCTCCATGGCCCCTCCCAGCGGTGCTAGGTGCCCGCGATCTCCCTGAGCTTCCCCCGGGCCCGCTCGGCGTCGGCCTCGTGCTTGAGGACCAGCGAGAGCGTCTCCTCCACGGTCCGGGGGTCGAGCGCGGTGGCGCCGAGCAGCGCCAGGGCCCTGGCCCAGTCGAGGGTCTCGGCGATGGCCGGCGCCTTCTTGAGGTCCAGGCCCCGGAGGCGCCCGACGGCGGCCACCACCTGGCGCGCCAGGGCCTCCCTCACCTCGGGCGCGCGCGCCCGGACGATGTCCAGCTCCCGGTCGGCGTCCGGGTAGTCGACGAACAGGTGCAGGCAGCGGCGCCGCAGGGCGTCGGAGAGGTCGCGGGTGGCGTTGGAGGTGAGGAGCACGCGGGGCGGGTGGCGCGCCCGCAGGGTCCCGAGCTCGGGGACGGTGACGGCGCCGTCGGCGAGCACCTCGAGGAGGAAGGCCTCGAACTCCGGGTCGGCCTTGTCCACCTCGTCGACCAGCAGGAGCGCCGGCCGATCCGAGAGCAGCGCCTGGAGGATGGGCCGCGGCAGGAGGAAGCGGTCGGAGAAGAAGACGTTGCCCTCGGCCGCGATGCGGTCGGCCGCCTCGGAGAGGGTGCGGGCGTCGCCCACCACCGCGCCGATGCGGTCGCGGAGGATCTGGGTGTAGAGCAGCTGCTTCGCGTACTCCCACTCGTAGAGCGCCTTCGCCTCGTCGAGCCCCTCGTAGCACTGGAGCCGGATCAGGGCCCGGCCGGCGGCCGCGGCCCAGGCCCGCCCCAGCTCGGTCTTGCCGACGCCGGCCGGCCCCTCGACCAGGACGGGCTTCTCGAGCCGGTCGGCGAGGTAGACGGCCGTGGCGATCTCCCGCGAAGGGAGGTAGGCCTGGGACGCCAGCTTCTCCTGGACCTCTTCGACCGACGAGAACATTCGAGGAATACGTATAACCCGGCGCGGCCGGGCACCGGCAACCGCGTCGCGGGCCTCGAGGCGGGCGCCCCCTCGCCGGAGGCACGGGGTCTACCGGGAGTCGCGAGTGCGACTCCCGCCCACCCCCGTCGCCGGTGTGGGGGATGTGTGTCATTCGACACAGGTCGGGGGGACCCCAAGGGGCGGAGTGACCCATGGCGCCACTCCCTGACCCGGGCCAACGGCACGAAAGAACGAGGGGCACAGTTTTGGTTGTCACGGCACGGGTATTGAAGCATCTACATGGCTGAGTCCCACCGGAGGCCGTCCAGGAGTCCCTGCCTTTGTGCACCCACCTCTACACTCGAGTCGCAGGGGTCCACCTCCAGTTTCCCATCCAAGTCGCTGCGTGGCCGGACGCTCGACTCCTCCCACCGCCGGAAGTCGGGTCGTAAGGCTTCCGGCGGAGACGCATAGGGCCCCGAGCCCTTGATCCGAAGAGGCCGCGCGAGCGGCCTCTCGGTTTTTCGGCGCCGGCCCCGCGGCGCGACGGTCGCGTCCTTCTGCGAGACCGGACCTCGCGCTACACTCCACGCCCCATGGAAGCTCAGACCCAGGGCCCCCTCAGCGAGGAGATGTTCCACTCGTTCCTGCAGCTCGCGGTGAAGCGGCAGGCGAGCGACGTGCACTTCGAGGTCGGCTACCCGCCCACCTACCGCGTCTTCGGCGAGCTGCTGGCGGCGAAGTACCCGCCCCTGACGCACGCCGACACCGAGGCCATCGCGAACTTCGTCCTCCAGGCGCCGGGGTCGGGCTTCACGCCGCTCGACTTCCGCGAGGTGGACCGCAGCTACTCGCTCCCCGGCGTCTCCCGCTTTCGCGCCTCGGTCTTCAAGCAGCGCGGCAGCTGGGGCGCGGTGATGCGGACCATTCCCTTCGCCATCCCCGACTTCCAGTCCCTGAACCTGCCCCCGGTCATCCAGACCGTGGCCGAGGCGCGCCGCGGCCTGGTGCTCGTCACCGGCGCCACCGGCAACGGGAAGTCGACGACCATCGCCACCATCATCAACCACGTCATCCAGCAGGAGCGGCTCCACGTCGTCACCGTGGAGGACCCCATCGAGTTCATCTTCCAGTCGGGGAAGGGGCTCATCATCCAGCGCGAGGTCGGAGCCGATACCGCCAGCTACCAGGACGCGCTCCGGGCGGCCCTGCGCCAGGACCCGGACGTCATCATGCTCGGCGAGCTCCGGGACCGCGAGTCGGCCGACATCTGCATGAAGGCGGCCGAGACCGGCCACCTCGTCATCACCTCGCTCCACACGCCCGACGTGGTTCGCTCCATCGGGCGGGTGGTGGGCCTCTTCCCCGCCGACGAGCAGGAGATGGTGCGCCACCGCCTGGCCGACAACCTCCAGGCGGTGGTCTCGCTCCGGCTCCTGCTTCGCGCCGACGCCACCGGCCTGGTTCCGGCGGTGGAGGCGCTCCTCGCCACCAGCTTCGTCCGCGAGGCCATCCGCGACAGCAGCCGGATCCACGAGCTGAAGAACTACATGGAGACGGCCGGAGCCGACCTCGGGATGCACAGCTTCGACCAGTACCTGTACCGGCTCCACGAGGCGAAGCGGATCTCGCTCGAGACCGCGCTCAACTCCGCCACCAACCGAGCCGACCTCGAGCGGCGGCTCCTCATCGAGACCGGAGGCCGAACCGCGTGAGCCCCCCGGGGGCCGCGTCCCGCGTCCTCGCGGTCGGTGCCGACCCCGACGTGTCGGTGGCCCTCCACCTGCATCTGGAAAGAGCCGGCCACGCCCTCTTCTGCCTGCCCTCGCCGGCCGACCTCGACGCCGCGCTCCGGGCGCTGGCGCCGCAGATCATCGTGCTCCTCCTGCCGGCCTCGCCCGACGCCACCTGGGGAAGCGCCCTCACCACCACCGCCGCGGCGGCCCGCGTCGGGGTGCGAATCGTGGTGGTGGCCCCGTCGCGCGAGGTCGTCGAGCCGCTCGCCTCCGTGGCCGGCGCCGAGCGCGCCCTCTCGCGCGCCGAGGTCCTCTCCAGGCCGCTGGCGGTGGTGGAGCGCACCCCGGCGGTGCCAGGCGCCCGGGCGCCGACGGGGCTCATGCCGGCGCCCCCGCTCGCGGGCCTCGCCCCTCCGCCGGCCGCCCCCCCGCCGCCGCAGGGAGCCGCGGGCTCGCCGCCCCCGTCCTCGCCGTTCCCGGCCCGGCCCCTGCTCCCCGGCTCCGAGGTGCCGCCCGCGCCGGCGCGCCGCTCCCCGAGCGAGCTCCTGGCGCTCATCGACGAGGAGCTCGTCGACGAGCCGCGCACCCGCCCCCAGCTCACGCGCGTGGAGGTGAACGTGAGCCTGGTGTCGGAGCACAACTTCTTCGTCGGGGCGACCCGCCGGCTCGACTCGGGCGGGGTCTTCATCTCCACGGCGCTCCCGCCGCCGGTGGGCACCCGCCTCCAGCTCCGGCTCGGCCTCCCCGACGGGCGCAAGCTCGACCTCGAGGGCGAGGTGGCCTTCGTGCGCGAGAAGAGCACCATCTCCGGCCGCCAGCCCTCGGGCTGCGGCGTCAAGCTCTACGGCCTGCCCTCCTGGGCGGTCGAGGCCATCGACCGCTTCGTCCAGGCGCGGCAGCCCATCGTGTACACCTCGCGGTGAAGGGCGGCGGTCCGTCGAAACCCCGAGCCCGGGCCCGAGCCCGAGCCCGGCACCTCTCGGGCGCGGCTCGTTCACGGGCTCCTTCACGGGATCGGGCCAACCGGGGAGAGGCCAGGCGCTCTACTCCTCCGCCGCCCGGTCGGCGCGCCGCACCCCGAGCAGGAACGGCTGCACGAAGCCGTCGAGGTCGCCGTCGAGGACGTCGTCGACGCGGCCGGTCTCGACGCCGGTCCGGAGGTCCTTCACCAGCCGGTAGGGGTGGAGCACGTAGCTGCGGATCTGCGACCCGAAGTCGATGTCCTTCTTCTGCGCCTCGTGCACCGCCCGGGCCGCCTCGCGCTTGCGCTCCTCGTGCTCGTAGAGCCGGGAGCGGAGGATCTTCCAGGCCACCGCACGGTTCTTCTGCTGGCTCCGCTCGTTCTGCACCGCCACGGCGATGCCGGTGGGAAGGTGGGTGAGCCGGACGGCCGAGTCGGTCTTGTTCACCTTCTGCCCGCCGGCGCCGGAGGAGCGGTAGGTGTCCACCCGGACGTCCCCCTCCTTGATGTCGATGACGATGTCGTCCTCCACCTCGGGGGTGACGTCGACGGCGGCGAAGGAGGTCTGGCGCCGGGCCGCGGCGTCGAAGGGGCTGATGCGCACCAGCCGGTGCACCCCCTTCTCCGCCTTGAGGAAGCCGTAGGCCCACTCCCCGCGGGCGATGAAGGAGGCCTGGCTGATGCCCGCCTCCTCGCCGGCGACGAGGTCGGCCGGCTCCACCTCCCAGCCCTTCCGCTCGCAGTAGCGCACGTACATCCGGTAGAGCATGGCGGCCCAGTCCATGGCCTCGGTGCCCCCGGCGCCGCTCTTCACCTCGACGATGGCGCCGGCCCGGTCGTGCGGGCCGGAGAGCATGCGCTGGAACTCGAGCGCCTCGACCCGGCGCGCCGCCGCCTCGGCGTGGGCCGAGGCCTCGGCGCGGGCGGCGTCGTCCCGGGCCTCCTCGGCCAGCTCGTGCATGGCGCGGGCGTCGCCGAGCTCGCGGGCGGCGCCGTCGAAGGCGGCGGCCGCCGCCTCGTGCTGCGCCTTCTCCTTCAGGAGCGACTGGGCCCGCGCCTGGTCGCCCCAGAAGGCCGGGTCCTCGGCCAGCCGCGCGATCTCGGCGGCGCGCCCGCGCTTGCGCTCGACGTCAAAGCGACCCCCGCAGCGCCTCGAGGCGGCTGGCGAGATCGGAGAGCTGCTCCGAGATGGGCGCGGCCATGGGCGCTGGTTACCGGGATCCCCCTCCTCGGCGCCGCCAGGCCAGGACCGCCACCGCGGCGGCCCAGGCGGTGGCCAGGGCGGCGAAGAGATCGCCGAATCTAGTGTAGAGGGTGCGGCCGCGCAACCGCGGGAGCTCGCCGAGAAGGAGGCGCGGCGGCTCCCGCGGATCGGGCGCGAGCTCCGGGTCGACCGGGCCCACCGGCAGCGCACCCGGGAGCACCTCGCCGGTGGGCAGGATGAGCGCCGAGACGCCGGCGTAGGCGGGCCGGGCCACCGCCTTCCCCGCCTCGATGGCCCGGAGCCGCACCATCGCCAGGAACTGGTAGGGGCCGGAGGAGTAGCCGTACCAGGCGTCGTTGGTGGGGTTCACCAGGATCTCGGGGTCCTGGGCGGCGTAGGCGACGTTCACCTCCGGGAAGATGGCGTCGAAGCAGATCATCGGCGCCAGGGACACCGGCGCGCCGCCCTCCGGCGCCGGAAAGCGCAGCACCTCGAGCGCGCTGCCCGGGATCTGCGGCGCCATCGTCGGGACCACCGACCGGAGGAAGGGAAGCCAGCGGCGAAGCGGGACGTACTCGCCGAAGGGGACGAGGTGATGCTTCCGGTAGCGACCGGCCACGGTCAGGTCGGGCCGCAGCAGGAAGACCGAGTTGGAGGTCTCGGACTCGAGGGCGCCGGAGGGCAACCGCCTCCGCTCCCAGGTCCCGGCTCCGAGGAGGAGGTGGGCGCGGCGGAGGCGCGGCACGCCGGCTCCCGGCTGGTCCAGGGTCGCGATGCGCGGCGGCAGCGCCCAGGGGTAGGACGCCTCGGGCCAGGCGACGAGGTCGGCGCCGCGCCGGTCCGCCTCGGCGGTGAGCGGCGCCAGCCGCCCCAGGATCTCCTCGGCGTGGGTCCGGGCGTCGTTCTTCATCGCCTGGTCGACGTTGGGCTGGACGAGCGCCACCGCGAGCCGCGGAGCCGCGGCGATCCGGCCGCGGAGCCAGGCGATGCGCGCCGCGCCGCCGGCCGCCGCCAGCGCCACCAGCGCCGCCGCGGCGGCCGCGGGCCTCCAGGGGACCGGCCGCCGCGCCAGCCCGGCCTCGGCGACCTCGGCCAGCGCCGCGTTGACGAAAGCCACCAGGGCCGCGATGCCGTAGGGTCCCGCCGCGGCGGCGAGCTGGGCCACCGCGAGGTTTCGGGCCTGGGTGTAGCCGAGGTTGCCCCAGGGGAAGCCGGTGAGGAGGTAGTTCCGCAGCCACTCGGCCGCGACCCAGGCGGCGGGGAGGTGGGCCCACCACGGCCAGCCGAGGCGGCGCCGGATCCACCAGGAGAGGGCCAGCGCCGCGGCCCAGTGGGCCGCCATGTAGAGGACCAGGAGCGAGAGGGCCACCAGGGAGAGCCCCAGGCCCAGGCCGCCGAAGGCGGTCATGGCGTGGTTCACCCACCAGATGGCGCCGTAGAAGTAGGCGAGCCCGGCGGCGAGCCCGACGGCGGCCGCGCCCCGGAGGCCGCGGGACGGGCCCACGGCCAGGAGCACCGGGACCAGCGCCCCCCAGGCCAGGACCTCGAGGTGGCCGGCGGGGTCGACCTCCCGCAGCGACAGCCAGGGGAAGGCCTGGGGAAGCGCCATCGCCATCGCCAGGCCGCCGGCGACGGCGAGGGCCGCCCGCACCGCCGGGCTCACCGCCGCGCCACCGGGCGCCGCCGATCCCGGGCCTCCGCCACCAGCCCCTCGCCCCCCAGGAGCGCCGCCTCGAACCGGGCCATGGCCCGGGCCTCCCGGGCGCCGGCGTGGTCGTGCCCGAGGAGGTGGAGGAGGCCGTGGGCCAGGTACCGGTCCAGCTCGTCGCCCACGGCGCGCCGCTCGGCGCGCGCCCGCCGCGCCGCGGTGTCGAGCGAGAGCGCCACGTCGCCGAGGAGCCGGGAGCCGGGCGCCGGCGGCGCCGGGAAGGAGAGCACGTCGGTGGCGGCGTCGACCCCGCGCCAGGTGCGGTTCAGGCGCCGGATCGCGGGGTCGCCGGCGATCAGGACCGAGAGCTCGGCGCCGGGCATCCCCAGCGCCGCCAGGAAGCGGGTCGCCGAGCGGCGCAGCCGGCGCGCGGCCGCCCCGCCCCGGGCGTGCTCGCAGCGGACCCGGACCACCCGCCTAGCTCTTGGCCACGAGCTGGAGGCCGGGGCGCCCGCCCGCCGGCTCGGGCGGCGGACGGGTGGCGTCGTCGGCGCGGGCCCGGTGCACGCCCTCCAGGGCGCGCCCCATCGCCTGCGCGGCGCCGCGGAGCTCGAGGAGCGTCATGGGGCACTCGTCGAGCTGGCCCTCGGCGAGGAGCTCGTCCACCCGCTTCGCCACCAGGGCGCCGATGCGCTCCGGGGGAAGCTCGGGCTGCGCCCGCGCCGAGGCCTCGGCGACGTCGGCGATCATGACCAGCGCCGCCTCGCGGGTGCGGGGCCGCGGGCCCGGGTAGCGGAAGAGCTCCTCGTCCACGGCCGCCGGGTCGTCCCAGGGTCCGCTGCCCTCCTCGGCCCGCCGCCGCGCCTTTGCCCAGAAGTAGGAGACGAAGCGCGTCCCGTGGTGCTGGGCGATGACGTCCAGCACCGGGGCCGGGAGCTTCCAGCGGCGCGCCAGCTCGATGCCGTCGGCGACGTGGCGCTTCACGATGAGCGCGCTCATGGACGGCGCCAGCTGCTCGAGCCGGTTGTCCGACCGCTGGTTCTCCGAGAAGTAGCTCGGGTTCCGGATCTTCCCGATGTCGTGGTAGTAGGCGCAGACCCGGGCCAGGAGCGGGCTCGCGCCGGCCGCGGGCGCCGCCGCCTCGGCCAGCGTGCCCAGCACCACCGAGTGGTGGTAGGTCCCCGGGGCCTGGACGATGAGGTCCTTGAGCGCCGGGTGGCTCAGGTTGGCGAGCTCGAGGAGCCGGACGTCGGTGACGTAGCCCAGCGCGCGCTCGGCGATGGGCAGGAGCACCGCCACCAGCGCCGGCAGGAGCAGCGCACCTCCGAGGAAGGCGAAGCCGGCGGGGGCCGCGGCGTCGGAGAGCCCGCGCCCGGTGAAGAGCTGGGCGGCGACCGCCAGCGCCGCCGCCAGCACGCCGACGAGCGCGCCCGCCTCCACCAGCCCGGTGCGGTCGCGGCCGCGCGTCGCCAGCCCGCTGGCCGCCACCGCGGTGAGCACCGCCTGCACCGCGAAGAAGAGGGAGTGGCCGGCGAGGAGGCCGACGGCGACGCCGGAGGCCACCGCGAAGCGCAGCGCCACCTCGGCCGAGAGGAGCGCCCGGGCGAGCATGGCCCCGGCGGCGAGGGGCACGAGGTGGTAGAAGGCCTCCGGCGAGAACCGGGGGAAGCGCTCGTGGAGCGCCTCCCCCGCCGACAGGCCCGCGGCCGCGAGCCCCAGCGTGCCCAGGAAGAGGCCGGCGAGCAGGAGGGCGTCGCGCCGCGACGGGCGGAAACCGGCCCCCCGGGCCTGGCGCCAGAGGACGAGGACCAGCAGCACGACCAGGAGGCCGCCGCCGACGCGCACCGCCAGGAGCTCGCCGGGCCGGGTCTGCGCCTGGATGCCGCGGAAGACGACGAGGTGGCGGCGCTCGATGCGCTCCCCGTCGGCGACCACCACCTCGCCGCGGCGCACCTGCACCACCGAGGCCTTCACCCGGTCGGCGGCGTCGCGCTGCCGGCGGACCGACTCCGCGAGGTTGAAGGAGAGCGTGGGACGCAGCAGCTGCCCCGCGGTGCGGACCACGGCCTCGCGCAGGGCGGCGGGCCACGCGGCCGGGAGCCCGGCGCCGTCGCGGCGCAGGTCGCCGCGGGCGCTCCGGAGGTCGCGCACCAGCGATGGCTCCCGCACCAGCCGCTCGCCCTGGGGGGCCCCGCCGCGGAGCGGGCGTGCCACCAGCCCCCACTCCCGGTCCGCGAGCAGGCGGTCCCGGTCCTCGACCACCATTCCGGTGAGCCCGTGGGCCACGAGCGCCGCCACCCGCTGCTCCACCGGCTCGGCGTAGCGGGCGCGCCCCAGCGCGGCGGCGTCCTCGGGCCGCAGGAGCCCCGGGATGCGCGCCTGGAAGGCGTCGGCGGCCGCCTGGAGCGCGTCGGGACGGCGCGGCGCCGGGACCCGCTCGGCCTCCGCCAGGGCCTGGCGGGCCGCCTGGAAGGCGGAGCGGAGCCGCGCCACCTCGTCCTCGGGCGCGCCCTCGTCGTAGTCCCAGACCTGGGGCGCGGCGGCGGCCGCCTCCTCCCGGATCCGGGCGGTGGCCTCGACGTCGACGAACTCGTAGTCGCGCGGCGCTCGGAAGGTACCCACCGCGGGCGTGCCCAGCGCGTCCTCGCCGGGGAAGCGCTGCGGCAGGCTCCCGCGGGTGAAGACCCACGCGGCGCAGGCGGCGACGGCGCCGAGGAGCGCCGCCCCCAGGAGCCACCTGGCGGCGGCCCGGACCCGCGCCGGAGCGGCCAGCCGGGCCAGGAGGCCCGGGGGCTGCATGTCGTCGGAGGGCACGGCGCCGAAGCCTCTCACCCGTCGAGCGGAAAGGCAACGCCCGATGGTTCAGCCCCGGTCGTCGTCGGCACCCGGCGGCCGCCCGCGCCGCTCCGCCTCGAAGGCCTCGTAGGCGCGCACCACCTCCTGCACCAGCGGGTGCCGCACCACGTCCACCTCGGTGAAGGCGCAGAAGGCGATCCCCTCGATGCCGCGGAGCACCTTCTGGACCTCGAGGAGCCCGGAGGCCCGCCCCGAGGGCAGATCCACCTGCGTGACGTCGCCGGTGATCACCGCCCTCGACCCGTAGCCGAGGCGCGTGAGGAACATCTTCATCTGCTCGGTGGTCGTGTTCTGGGCCTCGTCGAGGATCACGAAGGAGTCGTTGAGCGTCCGGCCCCGCATGAAGGCCAGCGGGGCGACCTCCACCGTGCCGCGCTCGATGAAGGCGCCGGCCTTGTCCGAGTCCACCATGTCGAAGAGCGCGTCGTAGAGCGGCCGGAGGTAGGGGTTCACCTTCTCGGCGATGTCGCCGGGAAGGAAGCCGAGCCGCTCCCCGGCCTCCACCGCCGGGCGGCAGAGGACGATGCGCTTCACGCGCCGGTCGACGAGGGCGGCCACCGCCATCGCCATGGCGAGGTAGGTCTTGCCGGTGCCGGCCGGTCCGATCCCGAAGACGATGTCGTTCTCGCGGATGGCCTCGACGTAGCGCTTCTGCCCCAGTCCCTTGGGGGTGATGACCCGGTGGCGCGCCGAGACGTAGACCGTGTCGCCGAAGACGTCCCGGAGCGGGACTCCCTGGCCGGCGAGCTTGGTCGCCTGGTCCACGTCCTCGAGGTGCAGGGGGTAGCCGCCGGCGACGAGGTCGTGGAGCTCGCGGAGGAGCCGCTCGGCGAGCCGCACCCGGCCCTCGTCGCCGCTGAGCACGAGCTGGGACCCGCGGGAGCCGACCTGCACCCCGAGCCGCCGCTCCACCAGCTTCAAGTGCTCGTTGTGGGCGCCGCACAGCGCCCGGACGTGGTCGTTGTCCTCGAACTCGACGCGGGCGGTCCGGGCCGCCGGGCTTTCGCTCAATCGACCTCCTCCGGGGCGGGCGCGCCCCGCCATCCCATAGCGCCCCTGCCGCCGCCGGGCACGCGGCTACTCCAACGGAGGCAGGAGCAGGTACCCGGCGTCGGTGCGCCGGTAGTCGTAGACCGAGGCCCACGGGTAGGCGAGGTCGCGGCCGTCGGCGAGCCCGGCGTCCACCAGGTCCGCGAGCCGGTCCGGGTAGTCGCCCCGCTCCAGCCGGTAGACCTCGAGCGCGCCCCGCAGGCGGCCGATCTGGTAGCGGGCCAGGAAGCGCCGGGCGGTGTTGTCGCGCAGGCCCGGCGGCGGAGCCACCCCGCGCTCGCCGATGGCCCAGGCGATGAGCGCCAGGAGCGCGCCGATGGCCAGGGTGGCGAGGAGGCCGGCGGCGCCGCGCCGCACCCGATCGCGCCAGTTCCGGGCGTACTCCTCGGCCACCGAGCGCCGCGCCGGCGGGACGGCGCGGAGGTGCCCGATGTTCACGAGCGTGAGGAGCGCCTTGCAGGTCTCGAACTCGCCCAGCCGGGAGAGGTCGACGATCCGCTCCACGGTGCGGCCCGGGTCGGCGAGTCCGAAGACCCGCCGCTCGGCGGCCCCCAGGGCGTGCTCGCCGGAGCGCTCCCGGAGCCCGGCGAAGGCGGACTCGGCCTCGTCCCCGGGGCCGAGGGACTTCGTCACCGTCTGGGTGCGCTCCCGCTCCCCCTCGATCTCGCCCACCCGCTCGAAGGTCATGTGCGGCGAGCTGATCTTGCGCCGCACCATGGGCCACTCGTCCACCTGGCGGAACCCCTCCATGAGCAGGGTCTCGGCGCGCAGCGGCGTCACCGTCGTCGGGTCGAACTCGGCGGCTCCGGGCTCGAACTGGTAGGTGCCGGACTTCCAGTGGAAGAGCTTGTAGACCGTCTCCGTGGTCTGGAGCCCGGTCATCTGCCGGAGGTCGTCGGTGGTGACGAGGTCCATCTCCACCAGGATGTCGCCGAGCCGGCGCAGGGTGCGCGTCTGCGCCTCGAGGGCGCGGCGCAGGTCCGCCTCGGAGAGGAGCCCGGACCGCACCAGCATGGTGCCGAGCCGCTCCCGCGCCTTGCGCCCGGCGTGCTCGGCCGAGACCACGGTGCCGTCGGAGATGAGGATGTGGATGGCCTGGTCGCGCGACTTGAGGTGGAGCACCCCGCTCTTCGCCTGCTGGCCGATGAGCTGGAGGATCTCGGCGATGCCGAAGTCCTTCAGCGTTCCCTGGAGCGCCACCGGTCAGTCCCTCCGGAAGGCGTCGCGGACGGCGAGGGCGTAGAGGACGAGGCCGAGCGGCCCGACGGCGGCGAGCTTGCCGCCCAGGATGTAGGGCGAGGGGTGCGGGGGCGGGACGAGTCCCCGCCAGAAGACGAGCACGAAGGCGGCGAAGCCCATGCCCAGGATGACGAGGAAGCCGGCCACCGGCTCCCCGCGCCAGAGATGCCCGCCGCCGCCGGAGAGGAGCGCCAGGGCGCGCCCGGTCCAGCGGTCGAGCCGCTCGTGGCGCCGCACCTGGACCTCCTTGCGGAGCTGGTCCCGGGCGTCGACGACCCCCTTGCGCACGAAGACGTTGACGCACTGGCCGCAGAGCGGGCCGGAGAGCGACTCGCAGCGCGGGCAGGCCGGTCGCCCGCAGCGGTCGCAGGCGGCACTGACGCGGAGCCGGGCCAGGAGCGGCGTCAGGAGCCCGAGGAAGGCCACCAGGCCGAGCGGCCCCAGCGGCCAGAGCCAGGGCGGGACGGCGCCGCCCAGGCGCGACTGCACCGCCTCGCCGGCCAGGCGCGGCGTGCCGTCGGCCGCGGCCAGCGCCTGGACCTGGGCGTGCTCCACCGGCACGTCCAGGATCCACCGGTTGGCGCCGAAGTCGTCGTCCGACCCGAAGCGGGTGACGAACTCCTCGTCCATCTGCAGGGCCCGGCGGCGCGCCTGGTTCGACTGGTCCAGCGCCGACTGCCGCAGGTAGAGCTTGGCGAGGTTGTAGTGGGCGGCCGCGAGGGCGGTGACGTCGGCGGCGCCGCGGTCGGCGGCGTCGAGCCAGGCGGCCTTCGCCCCCTCGACGTCGCCCCGCAGGAACTTCACGTTCCCGACGTTCACCATGACCTCGACGTTCCGGCCGCCCACCTCGGAGGCGCGGTCGTACCAGCGCATCGCCTCGTCGAGGTCGCCGCGGCGCTTGTGCCAGCGCCCCAGCGCCAGGAAGGCGGGCGGCGGCAGGTCGGCGCGGGCCGCCAGCCGGGCGGCTCGCTCGCCCCCGTCGGCCCCGTGCTCGAGCTCGAAGATCTCCTCGGCGAGCGAGCCCGTCCAGG
>DATBLK010000316.1:0-1862 GCA_036555405.1 Anaeromyxobacteraceae bacterium | reverse complement strand
TACATCTCGATGCTGGAGCGCGGCCAGCGCACGCCGCCGCTCGACACCCTGGAGTCGCTCGCCAAGGCCCTGTCGGTGTCGGCGACCTCCCTGCTGCAGTAGCCGGAATCGCCCGGCCGGCGCGGGCGCGGGGACGGAGGGGACCCCGCGCCTGCGCCGCGCCGCTCGATCGCCCTTCCTCCCGTGCGCGCGGACCCCTCCGCGCTTATCCTCTCCCCTCGTCGAGAGGAGGACGCATGGCCCGCATCGTGAAGTGCCAGAAGCTCGGCCGCGAGCTGCCCGGGCTCACGCGCAAGCCCTTCCCCAACGAGCTGGGCCAGCGGATCTACGACGGCATCTCGCAGGAGGCCTGGAAGCTCTGGCTCGAGCACTTCAAGATGGTGATGAACGAGTACCGGCTCTCGCCCGCCGACCCGCGGACCAACGAGATCCTCTACCAGCAGGCGGAGCAGTTCTTCTTCGGCGAGGGGGCGCAGCTCCCGCCCGACTACCGCCCGCCGCCCGCCAAGGGCTAGGCGCGAGCGGTGCGCGGCCCGGGCGACATCCTCCTCGTCGCCACCTACGAGCTCGGCCGGCAGCCCTCGGGCATCGCCGTCCCCATGGCCTTCCTGGAGCGCGCCGGGTTCCGGCCGGCGGCGCTCGACCTCCAGGTGGAGCCGCTCGACGAGCGGCGCGTCCGGGCGGCGCGGCTCGCCGCGCTCTCCGTCCCCATGCACACCGCGCTGCGCCTGGGGCTGCGGGCCGCGGAGCGCATCCGCGCCCTGAACCCCGGCGCGGCCCTCTGCTTCCACGGGCTCTACGCGCCGCCGCACGCCGAGACCCTCGTCGCCGCGGGCGCGGCCGCGGTCCTCGGCGGCGAGTGCGAGGAGGATCTGGTCGCGCTGGCGGAGGCGCTGGAGCGCGGCGAGGCGCTCGACCGCTTCGTCCAGCGCGGCGCGGGGGCGGCCTCCCTGCGGCACCTCGACTTCCCGGTCCCGAGCCGCCAGGGCCTCCCCGCGCCGGGTCGCTACGCGCGGCTCGCGACCGGCGGCGGCGAGCGGCTCGCCGGCGAGACCCAGGCGACGCGGGGCTGCAAGCACCTCTGCCGCCACTGCCCGGTCGTGCCGGTCTACCGGGGTCGCTTCTTCGCGGTGCCCGTCGCGGTCGTCGCCGAGGACGTGGCCCGGCAGGCGGCGGCCGGCGTCACCCACGTCACCTTCGCGGACCCCGACTTCCTCAACGGCCCGACCCACGCCCTCCGCGTGGCGCGGGCGGTGCAGGAGCGCTGCCCGGGCGTCACCTTCGACTTCACCGCCAAGGTGGAGCACCTGGTGCGGCACGCCGACCTCCTGCCGGAGCTGGCGGCGCAGGGCGCCCTCTTCGCGGTCTCGGCGGTGGAGTCCCTCTCCGACCGCGTGCTCGGGAAGCTCGACAAGGGGCACACGCGGGACGACGTCTTCCGCGCCTTCGCCGCCTGCCGCGGGGCCGGCCTGGCGCTCCGCCCCTCGCTCGTGCCCTTCACGCCCTGGGCGACGCTGGAGGACTACCTCGACCTCCTCGACGTCTTCGAGCGCGAGGGCTGGGTCGCGTCGCTCGACCCGGTGCACCTCTCCATCCGCCTCCTCGTCCCGCCGGGCTCGCTCCTCCTCGGCGACCCGGAGCTCGGGGCCGGACCATTCGACCCCGCCGCCCTGGGCCACCCCTGGCGGCATCCGGACCCGCGCATGGACCGGCTCCAGGCGCTCGTGGCGCGGGCGGTGGAGGAGGACGCCGCAGCGCGCCGGCCGGCGGAGGAGACCTTCGACCGCGTGCGCCAGCTCGCGCTGGCCGCCGCCGGCCGCACCCACCGGCACGTGGCCGCGAACCGCCCGCCCGGGGCGCCC
>DATBLK010000282.1:0-4666 GCA_036555405.1 Anaeromyxobacteraceae bacterium | reverse complement strand
GCGAGGGGGTGCGGGCGCTGCTCTCGGCGACCGAGGACATCGAGGTGGCCGGCGAGGCGGCGGACGGGCTCCAGGCGGTGGAGCTGGCCCGCAGCCTCGACCCCGACGTGGTCCTCCTCGACATCGCCATGCCCGGGCTCGGCGGCCTGGAGGCGGCCCTCGAGCTGCGCAAGCAGGGAGTGCGGGCCCGGATCCTGGTGCTCTCGCAGTACGAGGACCGGGAGTACGTCCGTCGCCTGCTCAAGGCCGGCGCCGCCGGCTACGTGCTGAAGAAGTCGGCCGGGGCGGAGCTGGCCGCCGCCATCCGCGCCGCCCACCGGGGCGGCCTGGTCCTCGACCCCGAGGTGGCCCGGGCGGCGATGCAGGACGCCAGGCCCGAGGGCGAGGTGGCGCCGGACCGCTACGAGACGCTCACCGACCGCGAGAAGCAGGTGCTGAAGCTGGTCGCCGAGGGCAGGAGCAACAAGGAGGTGGCCGACGTCCTCGGCATCAGCGTGAAGACGGCGATGAGCCACCGCGAGCGGATGATGGAGAAGCTCCAGCTCCACAACCGCACCGAGCTCGTCCGCTACGCCCTGCGGCAAGGGGTGATCCGCGTCGAGCCCTGATCCCCCCTCACGCTGGCCGGGGAGAGGAGCAAGGCGTGATCGGCGTCGGGCCGCGCTCCGCGAACCCCCGACGGATCGGCAGGGCGAGGGACGAGCCCCCGCCCCGCGCGGCGTCCGGGAATCGAGGCCTAGCTGCCGCTCTTCCTGGCCTCGGCGGCTCGCCGCTCCTCGATCTCCTTCGCCAGCTCCTCGAGCGGCTCCTTCCCGGGTGCCTCCGGAGGCGGGCCCTTCGCGGCGGCGGGGGCGCTCTCCTCGTGACGGCCGGTGAGGTGGGCCTCGCCCGGCTGCCAGCCCGGCGCCATCGTCGCCGCCAGCTCGCCGGCCTCGCGGCGGAAGGCGCGCAGCACCGGCCGGAGCGCGGCCTCGCCGGTGAGGTAGAAGCCGATGAACGGGAGGAAGACCAGGAAGGCGAGGCCCAGCACCGGCGCCAGCGCCAGGGCCGCGAGCACCGGCACCTTCATCCACTTCTCGCCGGGCTCGCCGGGGAGGCGCTCGCCGTCCTTGGCCACCGGGTGCACCTGCCAGGTCCGGGTGTTGAGGTAGTAGCCAGCCTTCGCCGCCGTGCCCGCCTCGATCCTCGTCATGACGTCCTCCCCTGTCCGCTTGCGTCTCTCTCGGTCCGTGCTGCCACGCTGACAATCTCGCTCAATTCTCATTGCCGCGATATTGGCAATGATCCCGAGGCGGCGCGGTAAGAGTCCGGGGCGGGCGCGGCCGGTCGCCGGGGAACGGCCGGGCGCGCTCCGGGGCCCGACCGGGCCGGGGCCCGAGGCGGCCCCCGGAAGCTCCGGAGCGGAGCGGGTGAAACTCCGGAGCGGCACGCCGCCGCACCGTCGCCGCCGCAACCCCGCGGGATCCCGGTCGCCGGGGGCGGCCGCATCCGCTGGCGCCGCGAGGCCCGGCGCTGTAGAGGCTGGGGCGTGCCCCGCGCCGCCGCCCTCGCCCTGGCCGCCTGCCTCGCCTGCGCGTCCGGCCGCGGGGAGGCCGAGGCAGCCGTGCGCGCCTACGACGAGGCGCTGGCGGCCGCCTACCGCGCCGGCGACGTCTCGCTCCTCGCCGGCGCCGCCAGCGCGCGCGAGCAGCGCAAGGTCGCCGCGCTCGTGGCCCTGAAGACGGCGGCCGGCCTGGTGCTCGAGAGCGACCTGCTGCGGCTCGAGGTGACCGGCGCCGAGCGGGCCGAGGGGGAGATGGTCGTCACCGCGCGGGAGCGCTGGCGCTACTTCGACCGCCCGGTCGCGCCCGGGAAGCCGGCCGGCCCGACCTTCCTCGTCGACATGACGCTCCGCTACCACTTCGTGCGCGAGGCCGGCGGCTGGAAGATGGACCGGGGAGAGACGATCGCCAGCGAGGTGCTGGAACCGGCTCCCCCCGCGCCCCCCATCACGAGCGTCAATCCAGGTGGGGTGCGGAGTCAGAGGTAGACGAGCGCGACCTGGTAGAGCGTGCCGGCCGCGAAGGCCGCGCCCAGGACGGCGTGCTTCACCTTGAGGAGGCGGACGCGCTCGCGCGACACGTCGCCGGTCCAGCCGAAGACCTTCCAGGTGAGCATCCGCACCACCCCGGTGGCGAGGATGACGCCCAGGCTCGCCCAGGTGAGGACCAGGAACTTCGCCTCCAGCGGCGGGACCAGGGCCGCCGCGACCCGCCACGCGGGCCGTCTCGCCTCGGCGTGAAGGACGGTGAGGAGCACGAGGGAGGAGATCCAGGTGCCCGTGGCCACGTCGTGGACGAAGGCGTTGAGGATGGTGAGCCGGTCGCGCGTCCGCTCGTCCAAGTCCGCTCTCCGGGCGGCGAAGCCTAGCACGGGGCGCGACGGGCGGGCCCGCGGCCGGGGTCCGAGCCGCTGCCAGAAATGCGTGGAGTCGCCAGGGCGCCGCATGGCTTGCGCCCGGTCAAGCGCCGCGAATCCAGTGATTTCAACGGCCTGGGGGCACTGTACCTGGCCCCTTTCGTGCTACTTTCCGGCCAGAAGCGCGCGGCAGGTACGCCCGCGGCCCCGGAGACGGAATGAGCCCACGCCCTCGCCTGCTCCTCGTCACGCCGCCCTACCACTCGGGCGTCGTCGAGGCGGCCGGGGTCTGGCTCCCCCTGAACCTCGTCTACCTCGCGGGGCACGCGCGCGCCGCCGGGGCCGAGGTGCGCATCCTCGACGCGATGAGCCTGTTCCACGGCCACGAGGACATCGCCCGCGAGATCGCGTCCTTCCGCCCGGACATCGTCGCGCTCGGGCCCATCACCGCCATGGAGCCCGACGCCCGGGAGGTGTGCGCCGCCGCGAAGCGCTGGAACCCGGGCGTGACCACCGTGCTCGGGAACGTCCACCCCACGTTCTGCTGGGAGCAGCTCCTGCGCGAGGACCCCAACGTCGACCTCGTGGTGCGCGGGGAGGGGGAGCAGACCCTCGCCGACGTCGTCCGGGCCGTGGCCGCGGGCGGGGGCGAGTCCGAGTGGGCCAGGGTCGAGGGCCTCGCCTGGCGCAGGGCCGGCGCGCCGGTGACCAACCGGCCGCGCGGTCTCGCCCGCGACCTCGACGCCCTGACCCCGGCCTGGGACCTCGTCGACTGGAAGCTCTACTGGTACCGGCCGAGCCCGGCGGGGCGACTGGCCATCACCTCCTCGGCGCGGGGCTGCGGCCAGCGCTGCAGCTTCTGCTCGCAGCAGAAGTTCTGGGAGCGCTCCTGGCGGGGCCGCGACCCGCTGAGGTTCGTGCAGGAGCTCGAGCACCTGCGCGACTCCTTCGGGGTCCGGGTGACGATGCTCTCCGACGAGACGCCGACCGCGAGCCGGCCGCGCTGGGAGCGGATCCTGGACCTGCTCGTCGAGCGGCAGGTGGGCGTCGAGGTCCTCATGGAGACGCGCGTCGACGACATCCTGCGCGACGAGGCCATTCTCCCCAAGTACCGGGCCGCGGGGGTGTCGCACATCTACGTGGGCGTGGAGTCGACGAGCCAGTCGACGCTCGACCTCTACCAGAAGGACATCAAGGTCGCGGAGTCCAAGCGGGCCATCGAGCTCATCAACGGCCACGACATCGTCAGCGAGACCTCCTTCGTGCTGGGCACCCCCGACGAGACGGTCGAGTCGATCCGCGAGACCGTGGAGCTCGCGAAGTGGTACGCGCCCGACATGGCCTTCTTCCTCGCCATCACGCCCTGGCCGTACGCCGACATCGTCGAGGACGCCCGCGCCGGGCTGGCCGAGAGGATCGCCACCCGCGACTACCGCAAGTACAACCTGGTGGAGCCGGTGGTGAAGCCCGACCGGATGGCGCTGGAGGAGGTGCGGCGCGAGCTGCACCGGGCCACCGGGCACTTCTTCCACGACAAGTTCAAGAACCTCGACCGGCTCACGCCCGCGAAGCGCTCCTTCATGGTCCGGGTGCTGAAGCTGCTCATCGAGAACAGCTACCTCGGCCAGGAGATGCACCGGATGGCGCGGGGCGCGCAGATGCCCGAGCCCGTCCGGCGCATGCTCGCGGAGATCGAGGCCGAGGGGCGGACGGCCGAGGCGGAGAGCCCGCGCCGGACGGCGTGAACCCGGTCGGGCGGGCCGGCTCGCCGGACCCTCTCCCCGGTCCCGGCCGAGGGGGGCGGCGCGCTCGGCGATCTCACCGGCGGGCGAGGAGCGGCCGGAGCCGGATCAGCCCGGCTCCGCCTGCTGCGGCGCGGGCGGCGCGGGCGGCGCGGAGCGCGCCGGGCGCGTGAGGCCGAACTGGGTCAGGGTCCGCTCGACGCTGCGGACGCTCACCGGGTGGCCGAGCCCGCCGAGGTCATCGGCGATCTGCGCCGCGCTGCGGCCGGCGTCGCGGAGCCTGGCGGTGACGATGAAGCGCACCACCTCGAGCGGACGGCGCCAGGCGGTGCGCGGGCCCGGCGGCCGGGCGAGCAGGCCGACCACGCCTTGCTCGCGGAAGCGGCGCAGCTTCTCGTAGTAGGTGCTGCGCGAGCGGCCGAACTCGGCCAGGACCTCGTCGAGCGGCCGCCCGCTGGTCTCACCCTGGATGAGCATGGCGAGGTCGAGGGCCGCCTCGTCCTCGGGACGCACCGGAAGACGCCCAC
>DATBLK010000270.1:0-8686 GCA_036555405.1 Anaeromyxobacteraceae bacterium | reverse complement strand
GCGCTCCGGTCGACGTGACGATCACCGGCGTCTCGCAGGACGAGCCGGTGAACGCCGCGGGCGACGGGAACACCTCGCCCGATGCCGCGGTCGCCGGCGGCGCGGCGACGCTGCGCGCCGAACGGTCCGGCGGCGGCGACGGGCGCGTCTACCACCTGTCGTTCACCGCCTCGAGCGGCGGGCGGTCCTGCGACGGCGCGGTGGCGGTATGCGTCCCCCATGACCGGGGGCAAGGGGCTTCTTGCGTCGACCAGGGGCCCCTGTACGACTCGACGGTGCCCTGAGGTCGGCGGAGGGAACGGGACGTCGAGCAGGAGGGCTTCGAGTCCCCGGCGTGGCATACGGCGGGGCCCCGGGGGTTCCAGGGTCCCGCTGACGTGCTGGGTGCGGTGGTGATTGGAGCCGACACCCGGACTTGAACCGGGGACCTGCTGATTACGAATCAGCTGCTCTACCGACTGAGCTATGTCGGCGATGCGGAAAAGCGCCGCGTTTCTAGCACCGGCGACCGGGGCCCGCAAGGGCGCGGGCGCGGCCCCTCCCGCCGTCAGAAGGACTCCCCGATGGTGAAGTAGACCTGCGTCTCGGCGAGCGGGTCCGGCGGCCGCGGCGAGGCGAGGAGCTGCCCCAGGCCCCGGGCCACGCCCAGGCGGACGTCGGTCCTCAAGTAGTAGCCGAGGACCACCTCCAGGCGGAGCTCGACTCCGGCGCCGAAGCGCAGCGACTCGGCGTCGCCGAGCCGGCGGCCGGCGGCGCCGTCGCGGGCGCGGAAGGCGCCGCCGGCGTCGAGGAACAGCGCCCCGTGGAGGCGCCGCAGGAGGAGGGGCCAGGCCGAGTGGCCGAGCTGCGGCGCCAGGAGCGGGAAGCGCAGCTCGGCGGTGCCGGCGGCGAGCGACGACCCGGCGAAGGCGCCCGAGGGGTAGCCGCGCAGCTCGTCTGCCAGGGTGGGGAAGCCGCCGCCGAGCGCGCCGGCCGCGATGGCCGCGACGTCGGGCGGCGCCACGCCGCCGAGCGAGAAGGGGAGGCGCCTCGCGAAGGTGCCGGAGGAGGCGCCCAGCGAGCCGTGGAGCGCCAGCACCGCGTGGCGGGTGAGGGGGAGCCGGAGGTAGGTCGCTGCCGAGAGCCGGGCGGTGGCGTAGGTCTGGTCGCCGCCGAGGTCGGGCGAGGCGAGCCGCAGCCGCAGCGCCACCACCCCTCCCTCCTCGCCGGAGACGGACCGGGCGAAGCGCCGGGCGCTCCCGTATGCGAGGCCCAGCGAGACCTCGCCGGCCTTGGCGCCGCGGTAGGGGGGCAGGAGCGCCGCGCCCGGCGGCGGGGCGGGCTCGGGCGGCCAGGCCGGCTGCTCGCCCAGGGGCCGGTAGACGAGCGACCGCCACCCGAGGGAGAGGGCGTGGAGGCGGTCGAGGTGCGCGCGGGTGAAGGTGAACGCCGCGTCGAGCGGAGCCCACTGCGACTCGAGGCGCTGCGGGGACTCGGGCGTCGTGCCGACGGAGCGGCTGGAGGCGAGGGAGAGCAGGGGGTGCATCCAGCCGGCGGCGTAGGCGGCGTCGTAGCTCGCCTGCCGGCTGTCGCCCCCCCAGGCGGCGGCGAGGGCCCAGGAGTGTCGCAGCGCCACGTCGGCGCCGCCGGTCACGGCCCCCGCGGTCCAGCCGGCGCCGTCGCCGCCGAGGAAGGGGAGCCACCAGGCCGGCCCCAGCGTGTCCAGCGGCCGGTAGGGCCGCGACCCCAGCGGCCCGCCCGGCGGCCGGGGGTCGAGCCGGTGCGCCGGGCGAGGAGCGGGGTCGGGCGCATCGCCCCAGGAAGCCGGGTCGAGGGGCATGGCCATGACGTCGTAGCCCGCGGACGAGTAGCCGAGGAAGGCGAGGGTTCGCCCGTCCGGCGAGGGCGCGGGCTGGTAGGCGCCGGCCCAGGTCGCGGTCAGGCGCCGCAGCCGGCCCGGGAGGCGCGGGCGGACGGAGGAGGGGCCCGGCGGGCCGGCGGCCGCGCCCCCTTCCTCCGGCTCGGCGCCGAGCTCGAACGCGTAGAGGTCGAAGACGCCGCCGCGGTCGGAGGAGAAGTAGAGCGTGCGGCCGTCGGGCGACCAGGCGGGCGCCTGGTCGAGCGCGTCGTCGTCGGTGACGAAGCCGAGGGCGCCGCGGTCCCAGACCGCGACGTCGCGCCGGCCGCCTTCCTGGATCTCCAGGGCGACGCGGCGGCCGTCGGGGGCGACCCGCGGGAGGAAGAGCTCGGCGCCCGGCCGCTCCAGGAGGGTCTCGGCCGCGCCGCCGTCGAGCCGCCGGCGCCTGAGCGCGTGGCGGCCGCCGGGGAGGTGGGCCACGTACACCACCGCCGATCCGCCGGGCACCGCGTCGGGGTCGGTGGCGCGCTCGCCGGAGGTGAGGCGTCGCCGGCTTCCGTCCCCGAGGTCGACGAGGAAGAGGTCGTCGAGCACCGCATACTCCTCGTGGACGTCGGATGCGGCGACCACCGCCCGGCCGCCGCCGAGGAGGGCGAAGCTCTGGTTGGCCTCCACCTCCGCGAGGCGGCCGCGATCGCGGCCGTCGAGCCCGGCGCGCCGCAGGCCCGGCCGCTCGTCGAGCCCCTGCTCCGCGTAGACCACCGAGCGGCCGTCGGGGTCGAAGCGCGGGTGGGCCAGGAGGGCGCCGCGGCGGGTGAGCTGCCGCGCCGCCTCCGGGGCGCGCCCCGCCGCCGCCAGGCTCTCCCCGTACCGCAGGCGAAGGTGGGCGCCGAAGTCGGCCCACAGATCCAGGAAGGACCTGCCCAGGTGGCGCTCGGCGAGCGTGTCGTTTAGGTAAGGCCAGATCTGCGAGCCCTGGTCGCGGACGAAGGCCCGCAGCGCCTCGTCGCCGCAGCGCTCGCGGATGAAGGCCAGGAAGCGGCCGCCGAGGAGGTACCAGAGGTGAGCGCGCGGCCACTCGAGCGGGGCGCTGGAGACGACCTCGAGGCCGGGGAGCCCGTCGGCGACCAGGGCGCGCGTCCAGCCCTCGAAGAGCGCGGCGTCGATCCGCCCCGCGCCCGGGCCCGACTCGTGGAGGACCGCGAGCCCCTCGGTGAGCCAGGGCGGGCCCAGGCCGGCCGGCGCGAAGACCTTGCCCAGGGCGGCGTTGAGGAGGCGGGGCAGCCCCTCGACGGTGTCGAGGTGGAGGATGTGCGTGTACTCGTGGAAGACGAGCGACTCCATCCAGTCGCCGTAGTCGGAGAGCTCGGAGCCGGAGGCCGGGGGGACGGCGTAGAGCCGGACCACGTTGCGGGGCACCACCGTCGCCGAGCCGTTGGCGTCGTCGGTGTCGTCGGAGAGGACGAGGTCGACCGGGCCCTCGGGCCGGTGGCCGATGATCGGGGCGAGGGCGGCGTGGGCGCGCTCCGCGGCGCGGGCGGCGCGGAGGGCCAGGGGCTCGAGCTCGCCGTGGAAGTGGACGCGGAAGCGGGGCGTGTCGACGGTGCGCCAGGTGAAGCGCGGGTCGTAGCCCTGGGCCGGGGCGGCCGCGGGCGCCGCCAGCGCCAGCGCCGCCAGCAGGCCGAGCCTCACGCCGCGTCCGGCGCCGGCGCCACCGAGCGCAGCCGCCGGTCCACCCGCTCGGCCAGGAACTTCTCGAGGCGGAGCTGCACCAGCTCCTGGTGCTCGAGCGGCCCCATGTGGCTCCCGGCGGGCAGCACCAGCATCTCGCTCCCGGGAATGGCCCGGTGCATCCGCTCCGAGAGGGCCAGGGGGGTGAAGGTGTCGCGCTCGCCGCCGACGACCAGGGCGGGGACGTCCACGGCGGGGAGGTGATCGGTGGCGTCGTGCTCCGCCGCCGAGTCGAGGAGGCGCACGAAGGACGCCGGGTCGACGCGCGAGAGGTCGTCGAAGTAGCGGCGCAGGTCCTCGCGGCGCACCAGCTGGCGGTTCACCTCGAGCCACAGGCCGACCTGCATCGCCAGCTCGCTGGGGACCAGGCGGCGGAAGGCGTGGCCGGCGAGGCCGGGGAAGGCGAGGACCAGGTCCCGCAGCCAGGGGAACACGCGGCCCAGCGCCGCGGAGCCGTGGAAGGTCTCGAGGGGCCGGGAGGGGCTGCCGCAGAGCAGGATCAGCCCGGCGACCCGCTCCGGGGCGCGGCGGTGGACCTCGAGCGAGACCTGCACGCCCATGGAGTGTCCGGCGAGGACGGCGCGGCGCTCGCCGGCGGCGTCGAGGACGGCGATGACGTCGTCGACGCAGTCGCGGAGCGTGCAGCGGGCCGGGTCGGCGGGCGGCGGGGTGTTCCCGTGTCCCCGGTAGTTCCAGTGGAGGACTCGGCGGGAGCGCGCCAGCCAGGGGAAGAGCCGGTCCCAGACGTAGCCGGCGCAGCCGACGCCGTCGGTGCACAGCACCGGCGTGCGGCCGGCGCCGGCCTCGCGCCACCAGATGCGGGTCCCGTCGCGCCCCGCGGCGAAGCTCTCCCTCGCCTGCATGCCCACTCCCGCGCCGCCTCGCGGCGTTGCTGCATCTATAGGACGGTGGAGTAGACTCCGGCAAATCCGGAGGCGGCGGGATGGCGGCGAGCGAGCGCGACGCGGAGGACCACCGCCGGGACGCGGCGCCGGCTGCCGGCGCGATCCGCCGCATGGCGCTCTCGCTCGCCCTCACCGCGGCGCTGATGGCGACCGAGGCGGTGGGGGGCTGGCTCTCGGGCTCGCTGGCGCTGATCTCCGACGCCGGCCACATGCTCACCGACGCCGCCTCGCTGGGGCTCGCGCTCCTGGCGCTCATGGTGGCCGCGCGCCCCGCCGACCCGCGCCGCACCTTCGGCTTCCACCGCGCCGAGGTCCTGGCCGCGTTGCTCAACGCCGCGGCGCTCCTGGCGCTCTCGGGCTGGATCGGCTGGGAGGCGGCGGAGCGCCTCCGCCGGCCGGGCCCCGCCATCCGGCTCGAGGTGATGGCCGGGGTGGCGGCGATCGGCCTCGCCGGCAACGGCGTCATCCTCTGGGCGCTTCGCCGGGAGCGGGCCCTGAACGTCCGCTCCGCGTTCCTCCACGTCCTCTCGGACGCGATCTCCTCGGTGGCGGTGCTCCTCGGCGCCGGCGCCATGGCGCTCGACGCCGGGCTGCGCTGGGTGGACCCGGCGCTCTCCCTGGGCATCGCCGGGCTCATCCTCTGGGGCGCGGTCCGCCTCCTCCGGGAGATCGCCGACATCCTCATGGAGGCGGTGCCGGGGCACCTCGACCTCGAGGAGGTGTGCCGCTCGATGCGCGACGCCGACGGGGTCGCCGCCGTCCACGACGTCCACATCTGGACCATCGCCAGCGGGATGACCGCCCTCTCGGCTCACCTGGTCGTGGACCCGTCGGCGATGGGGCGCAACGACGAGATCCTCCACGAGGTGAAGGCCAGGCTGGCGCGCGCCTTCGGCATCGACCACACCACCCTGCAGATCGAGTCGCAGGCCTACGACCACCGGCACGAGGTCCACACCCATTGAGCGCGCCGCGCGGGCTCCTCGCCTTCCGGTCCGCGGTCGCGGTGCGCCGGCTCCCCCCGGGCAGCGAGGCCTGCCCCCTGTCGCTGCGCGAGGTGCTCCGCGGCCTCGCCGGCCGGCAGCGCCCGCTGCCGGTGGTGTGGGCGCCGCTGCCGGCGGTGGCGCGGGCGGCGCTCCTGGCGGCGAAGCGGGCCCGGGCCGCGCTGGGGCTGGCGCTGCCTCGGGGCTTTCCCCCGGAGCCCTGGTTCGACGCGGTGGCGGCCGCCGCCGACGAGCTGGCGCCGCGGCTCCCGCTGGTGCTGTGCGGCCAGGTGGTGCTCGAGGGCGGGGGCGAGGCGGCGGTGGAGCGCGCCGCGGCCGAGGCCCACCGGCTCGTCGAGGCCGGGTTCGGGCACCTGGCCCTCGACGTCGCCGCCGCGCCCCTGGCCGAGCGGGCGCGCGCCGCCGCGCGGGTCGGCGCCTCGGCCGTGGAGTGGGAGGTGGCGGTGGAGTGCCTGCTGCCCCGGGACGGGATCGGCGAGGCCCCCGAGGCAGCCGTCTCCTTCGTCGAGGAGCTCGAGGGCTGGGGCCTGCGGCCCGACCTGGTCGGCCTGCGCTGCGCCGCGCCGGAGGGCGCCGAGGCGATCCGGGCGCAGGTCAAGGGGATCGCGGCCCTCGCCGCCGCGCTGGGCCCGGTCCGGCTGGCGCGGCGGGGCGCCTGGGCGCCGGTCCTGCTGCGCGTCCTGGGCCCGGCGGGCGCGGCCGCTGCCGACGACGGCGGGCGGATCCTCGACGCCGCCCTCGAGGCCCTGCCCGAGGCGCGGCGGGCGGCGCTGCGGGCTCCGCCGGAGCGCGGGCGGAGGGCGCCCGGCCCCGAGCCGGAGGAGGGCGACCGGGTCGAGGCCCGCGCCTTCGCCGCCGCCGAGGGCTTCCTCGAGGGGCTGGGCGCGGCGGGGACCGCGGGAGCCCTGGCCGCGGCGCTGGCCCCGGAGTCGGCCTGATGCGGATCGTCGCCGGCACCGCCCGCGGCCGGCGCCTGGTGGCCCCGCCGGGGAGGGACACCCGGCCCACGAGCGACAAGGTGCGCGGCGCGGTGATGAACCTCCTCGGCCAGTTCTTCGACGGCGGGGCGGTGCTCGACCTCTACGCCGGGAGCGGGGCGCTGGCGCTCGAGGCGCTGTCGCGGGGCTGCGCGCGTGCGGTGTGCGTCGAGGCCGACCGCCGGGCGGCGGAATGCATCCGGCGCAACGCCGCCGCCTGCGGCTTCGAGGACCGCGTCGAGGTCCGCGTCGAGCCGGTGGAGCGGGCGCTGGGCAGGTTCGCGCCGGGCGCCTTCGCGCTGGCCTTCGTCGACCCGCCCTACGGCGAGGGGCCGGGAGCGGCCCTGTCCCGGCTGGGTCCGCTCCTCGGGCCCGGCGGCGTCGCGGTGGCGGAGCACGACGCGCGCCGGCCCCCGGCCGGGCTCTGCGGGGCGCTGCGCCTCGCGGAGCGGCGCGCCTGGGGAGGAACCGCAGTCTCGATCTACCGGCTCGCATGATCGATACTGGCCCGCGCCCATGGCCCGCCACTGCATCTACCCCGGCTCCTTCGACCCGCTGACCAACGGCCACCTCTCCCTCATCCAGCGCGGGCTCAAGATCTTCGACTGGCTGGTGGTCGCGGTGGCGAACAACCCCGCGAAGACCAGCCTCTTCGGCGTCGAGGAGCGGATGGCCTTCATCCGGGGCGCCCTGAACGGCGAGCCCCGCGTCGAGGTGGACAGCTTCGAGGGCCTGCTCGTCGACTACGCGGCTCGCCGCGGCGTGCACACGGTGCTGCGGGGTCTGCGGGCCGTGTCCGACTTCGAGTACGAGTTCCAGCTGGCCAACATGAACCGGAAGCTCGATCCGGAGTTCGAGAGCGTCTTCGTGATGACCGGCGAGGACTACTTCTACGTCGCCTCGCGCCTGGTGCGGGAGGTGGCGAGCTTCGGGGGCGACGTCTCCGGCCTCGTTCCGCCGAACGTCCTCGCGGGCCTGAAGGCGAAGTTCAGGAAGTAGGGCCGGGGCTCGTCCCCGCGCGGCGGGCCGTCCCGCGGCCGGCGCCCGTTTCACGAATCGCGGCCCGCCGGTCTAGACTGGTCCGGATGTCGCTCGACGAGGAGGTGGCCGCGCTGCGGAAGAGCGGCGACCTGGAGCAGGCCGCCACGGTGGCGATCCGGGCGCTCGGGCCCGAGATCCTGGGGTACCTGACGGCGATGGTGCGGGACCCTTCCGACGCCAGCGACGTCTTCTCCCAGTTCGCCGAGGACCTGTGGCGCGGGCTCGAGGGGTTCCGCGGGGACGCCTCGCTGCGCACCTGGGCCTACCGGCTGGCGCGGCACGCCGCCCTGCGGCGCGAGCGCGACCCCTTCCGCCGGCGAGGCGAGCGGCTCGAGACCACCCAGGCGTCGGCCATCGCCGGATCGATCCTGGCGAGCACGGTCGTGCGCCACGAGCTCCGGGCGCAGCAGCTGGCCCGGCTGCGGAGCCGGCTGGACGAGGGCGAGCGCACCCTGCTCATCCTCAGGGTGGACCGCGGCCTCAGCTGGGGGGAGGTCGCCGACGTGCTCGCCGGCGAGGACGGCGCGCGGCCCGAGGAGGGGGCGCTGCGCAAGCGCTTCGAGCGGCTCAAGGACAAGCTGGCGCGCGCCGCCCGGGAGGAGGGGCTCATCGACTAGGGGTTGTGCTACCGTTTGCGGCGATGCCGAGCGAGCCGCGTGGCGTGTGGGGCGATCTCGTGGCGACGGCCTTCGTGGAGTCGAGCCCCCTGTTCCGCTCGCTCGACGACGAGGCCCGCCAGGACCTCCTCCAGGTGGCCGAGCAGCTCACCTTCCTTGCGGGCGAGGAGGTGGTCCGGGAGGGCGAGCCCGGCGACGACATCTTCATGGTCCGGGAGGGCCAGGCGGCGGTGAGCCGCGGCGCCGAGGCCGGGGCGCAGATCGCGGTCCTCGACCGCGGCGCGGTCTTCGGCGAGTTCGTCGCCATGGGCTCGCCGGTCCGCACCGCCACGGTGCGGGCGCGCACCGCGCTCGCCGTCATCCGCTTCCCGGGGGCGGTGGTGGTGGCGCTGGCGGCTCGCTTTCCCAAGGTGGGGCGGCTCCTCGAGCACGTGCGCGCGGCCCGCGAGCGCGACTCGCCGTAGCGGCCCGGCCAGTCCCGCGGGTGGGCCCGATGTGCTAGGTTGCGCGTCCCGCCATGCCCCGCCGCACCGACATCCGCAGGATCATGATCGTCGGGTCCGGGCCCATCGTC
>DATBLK010000259.1:0-6145 GCA_036555405.1 Anaeromyxobacteraceae bacterium | reverse complement strand
GCACCACCCGCGGAGACGCCGCCTCCCCCCGAGCAGGGCAAGGCGCAGGCCCCGGCGAGACAGGTTCCTCCCGGCCAGTGGGTCTACACGCCCGAGTACGGCTGGGTCTGGATGCCGTACGCGGACGGCTACCGGTACGAGGGCGCCGGCGGATCCTACGCCTACGTCTACTACCCCGCGGTCGGCTGGACGTGGCTCGTGGTCCCGTGGGAATGGGGCTGGTGGCCCTGGCCCTACTACGGCCTGGGAGGCTACTGGGGGCCGTGGGGCTTCCACTGGTACGGCCCCGGGTGGCGAGGCCACCACTGGCGAGGCTACGGGGGCTACGGCTGGCCCGGCCACGGCTGGCGAGGCACCCCTCGCACCGTGCCCGCCCCTCCGCGCTCGGCTCCGGCGCCGCGCGCAGCTCCGGCGCCGCGCCCGGCCGCGCCGGCGCCTCCCCGCCGCTGATCCGGCTGTCGCTCGCCCCGGCCCCCCGAGTCCGTCGAAGGGCGCAGGGCGGGCGGCAAGCCTCGCCTACGCCTGGTAGACCAGCGTGGTGGAGCCGAGCACCACGCGGTCTCCCGGGCGCAGGGTGACCTCGCTCACCTGCTTGCCGTTGACGCTGGTGCCGTTCGTCGACTCCATGTCGACGAGGATGTGGGAGTTCCCGGTGCGCACGATGCGGGCGTGGTGGCGCGACACGTCGGGGTCGGCGAGGGCGATGGTGCTTGAGGCGTCGCGGCCCAGGGTGACGTCCTCGGCGCCGAGGCGGAACTCGCGGCGAACGAGATCGGGGTCGGGGCAGCGGAGGACGCGCAGGGTGGCGCCGGCCGGCGAGCTGGCGGGGGCCCCGGCGCCCGCCATGCGCGTCAGGTCGTCGGGAGCCGGCGGCGGCGCTGCGGGCGGCCTCGGGGACCGGCGGCCGGCGCGCCTGGCGGCCGGGGGCTTCCTCGAAGGGCGTTTCGCGGCCATGGTCCCGAGTCTACCCCGTCCGGGCGGCTCGCCGGGGGCAGGATCCCGCCGGAGGGCGGCGTGTACCATCGCCCGGTGCTCTTCGACGCCCGCCTCCTCGCCCGTTCGCTCCGCCCCGCCGACCTCGACGACCTGGTCTGGTTCGGCGTGGCCGGCGCGCTCGTCACCGCGGGCGACGCGGTGGCGCCGGCCACGGCCGACGCCGTCCGGGACGGCTGGCTCGACCTCCTCGGCGGGACCCGCCGGCGCCTGCGGCGCGCCGGCCTCGTCGCCCGCGTCGCCCTCGGCGTCCACCCGCGGCGCATCCCGGCGCGCGGGCTCGAGGCGTTGCTCCACGAGCTCGCCGAGCTGCTGGGGCGCCCCGGCGCCGCGGCGGTGGGCGAGATCGGCCTCGACGAGGGGGTTCCCCGCGAGGAGCGCCTCCTCGAGCGGCAGCTCGAGCTCGCCGCCTCCCTGCGCCTGCCGGTGCTCGTCCGCGTGCCGTGGCGCCGCCGCGAGGCGGCCACGCGCCGGACGCTGGCCGCGCTCCGGGCCTCGGAGCTGCCCCCGGAGCGCGCCCTGGTCGAGGCCGACGCCACGACGGTGCGCGCCGTGCGCGCCTGCGGACACCTCGCCTGCCTCGGCCTCTCCGCCGCCGACGGGCGGGCGCTCGACGAGGCGGTCCGGGCGGTGCGGGCGCTGGGGCCCGAGGGGATCGCCCTGGCGTCGGGAGCCGGGGAGGCGGGCGGCGACCTCCTGGCGCTGCCGCGCGCCGCGGCGCGCCTCTCGCACTCCGGGCTCAGCGGAGCGGTCGTGCGCCGCGTCTGCGGCGGGAACGCGGCCCGGCTGCTGGCTGTCGATCTCGCCTAGGTGGGCCCGGTCGGGGGCTGACGTCACACCCCACCCGGGACCTGCCGCGTCCTTCCCGAGGCCATCCGCGAACCCTGCGCGGGCGCGCGGAATCGATCAGATCAACGGGGCCAGGAGGAACGATGCGAACAGGAACGGCGCTCTCGATCGCACTCGCGTGCCTGGCGGGCTCGGCGGCCTGCGGCTCGTCCGAATCCGGCGGCGGCGTGGCGATCAACGCCTTCACCGGCACCGTGGAGATCACCGGCGCGCTGCCGGCCGGCGCGACCTGCGTCTCGACACAGACCGTCACCTTCTCGAACACCGCCACGGACATCCACCTGCTCACCGTGCCCGGCGGAGGCTGCGTCCGGTTCTTCAACGGCAGCACCACCGACCACTGGCCGAGCGCGAACCCGGCCAACGGATGCACGGAGATGAACGCGCCGGCGAGGCTGACCCCGGGATCGGAGTTCATCACACCGCGGCTCGGCGGGCCGAAGACCTGCTACTGGATGGACGGGCTGAACCCGCCGGGCGGCGGCGGCGGCGGCGGGGGGCACTGACGGCCGGCCCTTCGACGGAGTCCAGCTCGCGGCTTCCGACCGGCGACGCCCGCGGTGGTTCACGAATCGCGGGGCTCACGAATCGCGGCTGCCCGGCTCTCTAGAGAGGCGAGCAGGTCGCCTTTCTAGCGCCACACCCCCAGGTCCGGGACCCAGGCGATCCGGAAGCTCGGGTGGATGAGGCGGCCGGGGAAGAGCACCACCTCCGCGGCGGCCTCGAGGCGCTGCAGGGCGAGGAGGCGCACCCCGGCGCCGAAGCCCAGGTTCGTGGTCCGGCTGGAGAGCAGGTAGCCGTCGCTGGTGACGCGGAAATCGCCGTGGACGCGCGTGAGGCCCACGCCGGCGTAGGGCGTCACCGAGCCCAGCGCCAGGTCGAGCCGGTAGCCCGCCGACGCGTCGGCGCCAAGCGCGAAGGTGCGCAGGGTGTCGCGGGTCCGGGGGTCGGTCACCGGGCTCTGCGACCGCGCGTAGAGGACCTGGGCGCGGATCCCGGCGGCCCAGCGCCCCGGGGCCCAGGCCAGGCCGCCCTCGGCCGCGCCGAGGTGCGAGCTCACCTCGCGGATCCGGACGGGCGGGATGTACGCCGCCCCCACCCAGCCGCGCAGGCCGCCCGGCGCCGGAAGGCCCAGCGCCAGGCGGGGCCGCGGGAAGGCGCGGGTGCGGTCCGAGGCGGTGATCTGCCGCTTGCCCCCGGTGGTGCCGTCGATCTCGGGGATGGCGACGACCTCGAGCCCCAGGCTGGCCTCGCCGGGGCGCAGCGAGCCGGGCGCGGTGAGCGCCGGCAGGGTCACCAGCAGGGAGTGGATCTCGATGAGGCGCTGCTCCTGGTCGAGCATGGTCTGGGCGCGCCCCGCGCCGGGGCCCGCCAGCAGCAGGCAGGCGGCGCACAGGCGCCTCATCGGGCCGCCCGGGCGAGGCCGGTGAGGAAGCGGCCGTTCTCGTCGAAGCCGGCGTAGTACATGGCCCAGGCGTCGCCGTCGAGGAAGACCGACGGCGTGGTCAGGCCGATGGAGTCGAACTGGCCGGCCGCGCCCTGCGCCAGCGCCGCGCCGTTCGGGCCCGGCTGCGGGATCTTCACCCAGGTCCGCCCGTCGTTGGACTCGGCGTAGGCGATGACGCCTCGGCTCGGGCCGCCGAACGCCCCGGGCGCCTCGCACCCCCGGTACCACATGCGCCAGAGCTGGTCCCGCTCCTTCACCACCGACGGCTGGTAGGCGCAGGCGCGGTCGAGGCTCCCCGCGGGACCGATGTCGAGGACGGCGCCGTTGGGGAGCGTGCCCGCGACCTTGGTCCAGCTGCGCGCGTCGGAGGAGACCGCCAGGGCGACGCGCCAGGTGTTGGTGGCGTCGTTGGCCGAGTAGTACATCCGGTACTCGGCGCCGTCCTTCAGGACCCAGACGTATCCGACCTGCTGGTCGTCGATCGAGCCCGCTGCGCCCAGCGGCAGCACGCTCCCTCCCGGGCCGGCGCCGTCGTAGGGGCGCGTCCAGTGGACGCCGTCGACCGACTCGGCGTAACCGATGAGCCGGTCGAGGGCGAGCGTGCCGAGCGGGCAATTGAAGGGCTTGGTGCTGCCGTTGTACCACATGCGGTAGAGGGCCCCGTCCTTGAGGACGAAGGGCCGGTAGGTGAGGTACTCGTCGAAGTGGCCGGGCGTTCCGACGTCCAGGACCGCTCCGCCGAACTCGGTTCCGGCGACGCGGGCGAAGTCGACGCCGTCGGCCGACTGCGCCAGGCCGACCCGCCAGTGGGAGCCGTTGATCCCGGTGCAGTTCCCCGGGGGCCCGGCGTAGGTGTCGCTCCCGCCGTAGTACAGGCTGTAGGTCGCCCCGTCCTTGAAGGCGCGGACCGTGAAGTTCCCCCGCTCGTCGAAGCTCCCGGCGCTGCCCGGGCCCAGCAGCGAGCCCGCGGGGCCGGGCCCGGCGACCCTCTCCCAGCGGAGGGGCTCGAGGTCGGCGGTGGTGGCCTGGCAGCCGGCCAGCGCCAGGGACGCCGCGGCGAGGAGCGCCCGGCGTGCGATGAGGACGGAGGGAGCCATGGAGCACCTGGGCGGCAGTCTGTGGCCCTTCGCCGGGCCGTTCCGGAGGGGCAGGCCGGGCCGCCTGCTCGACCTACCTAGATGTCGACACCTGGCGGGAGGTCCGGGGAACACCCCAAACGCGCCCGGCGCGCCGGGCTCACCCCGTCGGGCCGGCGGCCTGGGCGCCGGCGGGCTCCTCGCGCTCCAGCGGGCGGCGCGCCCAGAAGCGCCGGGGCGCCAGGGCCAGCGCCACCAGGAGGAGCTGGCTGGCGACGAAGCCGGACAGCGCGTAGAAGGCCTTGTCCATGAACCCGTAGGAGTGGAGCCCCACCCCCAGCATGTTCACGCCGAACCAGGAGAGGCTGGTGACGACGTTGCCGACGATCGCCATCGCCATGATGCCCCGCTCCCGGGCGTACCCGCCCCAGCGGGCGTGGAGGATGACGGCGTTCCACAGGACGATGAGGAGCGCGCCGTTCTCCTTGGGGTCCCAGCCCCAGAAGCGCCCCCACGACTGGTCGGCCCAGATGCCTCCCAGGACCGTCCCCACGAAGCTGAAGAGCAGGGCGAAGCAGAGCACGCCGTAGGTCATCGAGCCCAGCGTCCGGGTCGACTCCGGATCGAGGCGATGGACCAGGTGGCGGCGCACCGTCCAGGCGATGGCGATGGCCCCGGCCAGGAAGGTCCCGGCGTAGCCGATGGTGATGGTCACGACGTGGGTGGCGAGCCAGAAGTTCGAGTCCAGCACCGCGCGCATCATCTCCATGGTGTCGCCGTCGCCGGAGAGGTGGTGCGCGACGATCAGCGAGGCGAAGCCGGCGGCGGCCGCCACCGCGGTGCCGAAGCCCCGCCGGTAGATCCGCTCCGTGACCGCGCCCAGGAGGACCGCGACCCAGCCCACGAAGACCGCCGAGGAGTAGAGGTTCGTCACCGGGGGGCGGCCCTGCAGCAGGATCCGGAACACGAGCCCGGCGGTGTGGACGCCGGCGCCGGCGACCAGCAGGCCGAAGGACGCCGGCTGGAGGATGTCGGGCCGCCAGAGCCAGGAGGCGAAGAGCCCGAGCAGCGCCAGCAGGTAGATCGCCATCCCCAGGCTGAAGAGCTGGACCCGGTTGAAGAGGCCCTCGGCGCCGGCCTGGCGCATGGCGGCGGGGTCCCGGTCCGCGGCGATCCGCTGCAGCGCCTCGACCGCGGAGCCGAAGGCGGCGGCGTCGCCGGAGACGTGCGCCGAGCCGAGCCGCGCCAGGGCCGGGAGGGACGGGTCGAGGTCCGGGGCCCGGAGGGCCTCGCCGACGCTCCGCCAGGCGTCGGCGGGCTGGCCCGGGGCCGGCGGGATGGGGCGGAAGTACGCGAGCTCGGCCAGGGCCCGGGCGCGCTCGGGGGAGCCGGCGCGGCCCCGGTTCGCGATCTCGGCGGCCAGCCCGGGCGACCGGTCCACCTGCACGGTGTTGCGCAGCCGGTAGTAGAGGTACAGGCGCTCGGCGAGGTTCAGGACCGCAGCCTGGAAGCGCGTCCGCTGCCGGGCGTCGATGGGCCGGGCGGCGCTCGCCTGCCGCTCCACCTCGTCGATGCGGGGCGCGAGGGTGGCGAAGGAGTAGTGCCGCTCCACGCTCAGCTGGAACCCGAGGAGGCCGAGGACGTCCGGGTCGTCGACGGTGAAGATCGGCTGCTCGTCGGCGCGCGCGGGGTGGAAGAGGACGTCGAGCAGCCACTCGTCCGCGCCGACCGTGTGGCCGGCGAAGGCGAAGCTCTGCTGCCCCCGGATCATGAGGAGCGA
>DATBLK010000019.1:0-5097 GCA_036555405.1 Anaeromyxobacteraceae bacterium | reverse complement strand
GTGGAAGGCCTTCTCGGCGGCGCCCTGGGCTTCGGCGGCGAGGAGAGCGCCGGCGCCACCTTCCTGCGGCGCGACGGGAGCCCCTGGACCACGGACAAGGACGGCATCGCGATGGACCTGCTGGCCGCCGAGATCCGCGCGGTCACCGGGCGCGACCCGGGCCAGCTCCACGAGGCGCTCTCCCGCGACCTGGGCCGCGCCTGCTACCGCCGCGTCGACGCTCCGGCGACCCCGGCCGAGAAGGCGGCGCTGAAGGGGCTCTCGCCCGAGGCGGTGGCCGCCGCCGAGCTCGCCGGGCAGCCCATCCGCCGCAAGCTCGTCCGGGCGCCGGGGAACGGCGCCGAGATCGGGGGCCTCAAGGTCGAGGCCGACGACGCCTGGTTCGCGGCGCGCCCCTCCGGTACCGAGGACGTCTACAAGATCTACGCGGAGAGCTTCCTCGGCGAGCGCCACCTGGAAACCGTCCTCGAGGAGGCGCGCGCCATCGTGGGGGCGGCCTTCCGGGCCGCCGGCGCCTGAGGTCCGGACACCGCCCCTTCCGAGAGCCCCCGGGGGCGGGCGGCGACCGACGAGAATGGCGCCCTGGGCCCTCCCTCCACGGCATCGGCGGCAGCCGCGGGGCGGCGCGCGGGCGCGGCGCTCGCGCTCCTCACGCTCGTCAACCTCCTGAACTACCTCGACCGGTTCGTGGTCTCGGCACTGGTGGAGAGCCTGCGGCGGTCGGAGCTGAGCCTCTCGGACGCGCAGCTCGGGTCGCTGATGACGAGCTTCATCCTGGTCTACATGCTGGCCTCGCCCGCCTTCGGGGCGCTCGCCGACCGCGGCGCCTCGCGGGTTCGCATCCTGGCCGTGGGAGTGGCGCTCTGGTGCGCCGCGACGGTGCTCTCGGGCTTCGCCCGGAGCTACGGCGAGCTCTTTCTCGCCCGGGCGGCGGTGGGCGTCGGCGAGGCGGCCTACGGGACGGTGGCGCCGGCGCTGCTCGCCGACCTCTACCCGGAGGAGCGCCGCGGCCGGGTCTACTCCATCTTCTTCTCGGCCATCCCGGTGGGGTCGGCGCTGGGATACGTCCTGGGCGGGCTGGTGGAGCGGGCGCTCGGCTGGCGCGCCGCCTTCTGGATCGCCGGCGGCCCGGGGCTGCTGCTGGCGGCGGCCACCCTGCTCCTCTCCGACCCTCCGCGCGGCTCGCGGGAGGGCGCGGCCGCCGCCCCGCTGCGCGGCCTGGGGTGGGGGCGCCTGCTCCGCAACCGCGCCTACGTCCTGGCGGTGGCCGGGTACGCGGCCTACACCGCCGCGATGGGGGCGCTGGCCTTCTGGATGCCGGCCTTCCTCGAGCGGGTCCGCGGCCTGCCGCGGGCCCAGGCCACCGTCGTCTTCGGCACGGTGGTGGTGGCCACGGGCTTCGCCGGGACCTTCTCCGGAGGCTTCGTCGCCGACCGGCTCCGGCGGCGCACCGAGCGCGCCAACCTCGTCGTCTGCGGCCTCTCGGCGCTGGCGGCCGCGCCGCTGGCGGTGGCGGTGTTCGTCGCCCCGCCGGGCCCGGCCCTGGCGGCCCTGGTGGCGGCCCTCCTGCTCCTCTTCGCCTCCACCGGGCCGGTGAACTCGGCCATCGTGGCGGCGGTGGCGCCCGGCGAGCGGGCGACCGCCATGGGCCTCTCGATCCTCGCCATCCACGTCCTCGGCGACGTGCCCTCGCCCTGGCTGGTCGGGCTGGCCTCCGACGCCTGGGGCCTGGGGACCGCGGTCCTGGGCACCCCGGTCGCCGTGCTCATCGCCGGCGCGATCTGGACCTTCGGGGCGCGCTCGGGCGCCCGCCCGCCAGGACCAGGAAGAGGTCCATGACGTTGGTGCGCGTCGGGCCGGTGACCAGGAGGTCCCCGGTCGCCGCGAGCAGCGGGTAGGCGTCGTTCTCGTCGAGGTGGCGCCGCGGGTCGAGCCCGGCGGCGAGCGCCCGCGCCGCGGTGGCGCCGTCGACGAGGCCGCCGGCGGCGTCCGTGGGGCCGTCGCTGCCGTCGGTGCCGCCGCAGAGCACGACCGCGCGCTCGAGGCCCGCCACGCCGAGGGCCGCGGCCAGGGCCGCTTCCTGGCAGCGGCCGCCCCGGCCCCGGCCGCGGACGGTGACGGTGGGCTCGCCGCCGGCGAGGAGGCAGCAGGGCGGCGGCAGCGGCGCGCCCGCGCTCCGGACCTCCCGCGCCAGGGCGGCCAGGAAGCCGCCGAGGTCGCGCGCCTCGCCGCCGGCGGTGGTCGTGAGCACGAGCGGCCGGTAGCCGAGCCGGCGCGCGGCGCGCCCCGCCGCCGCCACCGCGATGCGGATCGACCCGACGACGAGGTGGCGACAGCCGGCGAACACCGGGTCGCCGGGCTTCGGCGTCTCCGGGATGCGTCCGGCGGCGCCCGCCTCGAGCCGCCGGCGCACCGGCGCGGGGACGCGCTCCCGCAGGCCGCGCCGGTCGAGGACGGCGAGCGCCTCGGAGAAGGTGGTGGGGTCGGGGACGGTGGGGCCGGAGGCGACGACGTCGAGGGCGTCGCCGACCACGTCGGAGAGGACCAGCGTCAGGACGCGGGCCGGCGCCGCCAGGCGAGCCAGCCCGCCGCCCTTCAGGCGCGAGAGGTGCTTGCGGACGGCGTTCAGCTCGCCGATGTCGGCGCCCGAGGCGAGGAGGAGGGCCGTCACCTCCTGCTTCCCGGCGAGCGCGATCCCGTCGGCGGGAGCGGGCAGGAGCGCCGATCCCCCGCCGGAGAGGAGCAGGAGGAGGACGTCGTCCCGGCCGAGGCCGGCGGCGAGGCGCTCGACCTCCGCGGTCGCGGCGAGCCCGGCCTCGTCGGGGACCGGGTGGCCGGCTTCCAGCATCCGGCCGCGCACCGGCGCCGCGTGGCCCCGCCGGGTCACGCCCAGGGAGGTCTCGAGCCGGTCGCCGAGAGCCTCCTCGGCGGCAGCGAGCATCGGCGCAGCCGCCTTGCCGACGGCCAGGGCCGCGAGCCGGCCGCGCAGGGCGAGCCGGACGGGCCCGGCGCGCAGGGTGCGCCCCTCGAGCCGGAGCGCGCCGCGCACGGCGCGGTGCGGGTCCGCGGCGGCGACGGCGGCCTCGAAGACCGCGCGGGCGTGGCGGCGGAGCGTGTCGCTCGTCCTCGGGATACGCGCCGGCAAGGGAGGCGAGCATCCCGCCGGGGCGTCGCGCCGGCAAGCAAAGTGCCGTGAGCGAGGTACGCCCGATGTCGCAGCCCCACCGGAGCCGCGCCATCCGCCATCGGCGGGAGTGCAGCCGGGACCTTCGTGCATACCCTGAAGATCGAGGAGGACGCCTGGCGGTGAAATCGCAGCACGCCCTTTGCGCGGCGAACGGGCTCCCGGCCTCCGGCCCGGGCGCGACCTTCTGCGCCGGCGCCGGCCTGGTGGCGCGGGGTTACCGGGAGGCGACGCTCCTGTGCGCCGACGTGGCCGGGCTCCCCGGCCTGGCCCGTGCGCTGCGCCCCGAGAAGCTCGTGGCCGTTCTCGACGGCCTCTTCTCCCTCTTCGAGGGTGCGGCGCGCCGCCACGGGCTCTCCTCGGTCGCGGTGCGGAGCGGCGCCTTCGCGGCGGTGGCCGGCGTGCCCGACGCGCGGCCGGACCACGCCCGGGCCGCGGCCGAGATGGCGCTGGAGCTGCTCTCGGCGAGCTGGCGCCTCCTCGCGCTCGACGGCCGGTCGCCGGCCCTTCGCATCGGGCTCCACTCCGGGCCGGTGGTGGCGGCCATGGACGTGGGGCGCGGCGGCGTCCGCGAGCTCTGGGGCGACGCCGCCCGGGTGGCCCGGCTGCTCGAGGCGCGGGGCATCCCGGGGCTCGTCCAGGTGAGCGCCGCGACGGCCAGCCGCCTCGCCGGCGGCTTCCGGCTCGAGGCGAGGAGCCGGACGCCGGGCGTCGCCACCGCCGGCGTCGAGACCTTCTTCCTCGCGGGCCGGCGCGCGGCCTAGTTCAGGCCTATAGCGCTCGGCGCACGGACTCGGCCGCGGCCACCACCCGCCAGGCCGGGAGAAGGTCCTCGGAGCGCGCCTCGAAGCAGCCGCGGCCGCGCAGGCGCGGCGGCGTGTCGGCGAAGCGCGGCACCAGGTGCAGGTGGAAGTGGCGCAGGGCGTCGCCGATGGCGAAGGCGTAGACGTGCTCGGCGCCCAGCGCCGCCTTCTGGGCGCGCATCACCCGCGCGGCGACGGCGCCGAGCGACGCGGCCTCGCGCTCGTCGAGGTCGCTCCAGGCGGGGGCGTGCCGCTCGCTGGTCACCACCAGCCAGCCGGCGATGGGCGTGGGGTCGGCGAGGGCGTGGACCGCGAAGCCTCCGGCGCGCAGGAGGACGCCGCCCGGCGGGCGGTGCTCGTCGCGGACGATGCGGCAGGCGGGGCAGGGCTCGGCCACGGCGCCCGTCAGGAGAAGACCACCGTCTTGCTCCCGTGCACGATGATCCGGTCCTGGCAGTGCCAGCGCACCGCCCGGGCCAGGGCCCGGCGCTCGAGGTCGCGGCCCATCCGCTTGAGGTCCTCGACGTCGAGCCGGTGCGTCACCCGCCCGACGTCCTGCTCGATGATGGGGCCGGCGTCGAGCTCGGCGGTGACGTAGTGGGCGGTGGCGCCCACGATCTTCACGCCGCGGTCGTAGGCCTGGCGGTAGGGGTCGGCGCCGGCGAAGGCCGGGAGGAAGGAGTGGTGGACGTTGATGATGCGGCTCGGGAAGCGGTCGACGAAGGCAGGGCTGACGATTTGCATGTAGCGGGCCAGGACCACGAGGTCGACGCCGCCGAGCAGCTCCAGCATCTGCTTCTCGGCGGCGGCCCGGATCTGGGGAGTGTTGGGGACGTGGTGGAAGGCGACCCCCTGGGACTCGGCGGCGTCGCGGAGGTCCGGATGGTTCGAGACGACGGGGCCGATCTCGCAGTGGAGGTCCCCGCGGCGCCACTGCCACAGGAGCTCCAGCATCGCGTGGTCCTGGCGGGAGACGAGGATGGCGACGCGCTTGCGGTCGCCGGCGGCCCGGAGCGACCACTCCATCCCGAAGGGGCGGGCGACCTCGGCGAAGGGGCTCCGGAGCGCCTCGAGCGGGCAGTCGAGCCCATCGGTCTGGAACTCGAGCCG
>DATBLK010000018.1:0-11690 GCA_036555405.1 Anaeromyxobacteraceae bacterium | reverse complement strand
GGCGCGGCGGAGGTCGTCGGCGGCCGGCGAGAGCAGGAGCCGCGCGTCCTCTGGCCTGACGCCGCCGAGCCGCAGCAGGATCTCGTGGATGCGGCGCGCGTCGCGCTCGGCGTAGCGCAGCCGCTGGGTCCCCGGCCCTCCGTCGGGCTGGCCGGCGACGAGCGCGAAGCGCCGCTCCGCGGCGGCGGGCCACGCCCCGAGGAGCAGGAGGCTGGCGACGAGGCCCTTCACCTGCGGCGCAGCTTCAGGAGGACGAGCTCGGTCCGCCCCTCGGGCCCGCCGGCGACGGCGCCGCGCCCGAGCCGCGCCGCGAGCCCGGCCTCGTCGATCGGGTCGTCCGAGAGCACCAGGACCAGCGTGCCCTCCCGCGATCCGCCCGTCCAGTCGAAGGCCTCCGGAAGCGGACCGACCCGCGCCGGGCCGGCGTAGATCACCGCCACCCCGTCCTCGTCGACCAGGGCCAGCGCCGCGTGGCGCCGCCCCGCCGGCTCGATGGCGGCCCGCAGGCGAGCGCCCCCGGGGACGGGCTCGCCCGGCGCCAGGGCGCGCACCCCGGAGGCCTCCTGGACGAAGAGGCGGACGCCGGCGCCGCCCTTCGGCCGCACGTCCTCCCCGGGCGGCGCGGAGATCCGGGACACGAGCGGCACGGCCGCAGCCACCGCCAGCCCCGCGGCCAGGGCGACCGCCGCGGCGCGCCGCACGGGCGACCGCGACTCCCGGCGCGCCATGTGCTCGGCGACGCCGGCCGCGAAGGCCTCGAACGGCAGCGACCGCTCCAGCTCGCGGCGCTCCGCCAGCACCTCGTCGCGCACGCCCCGGCAGCGGCCGCACCCGTCCAGGTGCTCGGCGGCGCGGAGCTGCTCGGCCTCGGCGAGCTCGCCGGCCAGGAGACGCCGCACCCGGGCGGCGGAGCAGGCGAGGCCCGGTCCTCCCAGCGAGACGTTCACGGCTCGCCTCCCTCGGGAAGCGCGAGCCCGGGATGGGCCTGGGCCAGCGCCGCCCGCGCCGCCGCCAGGAAGGCGCGGAGCCGCTTGCGCACCGTGGGGAGGCTGCGGCCCGTCGCGGCCGCGATCTCGGCCTGGGTCAGCTCGTCGACGTAGTAGAGGACCGCCATCTCCTGCTCCTCGGGGCCCGCCGCGCCCAGGAGCGCGCGGAGCAGCTCGCGCCGATCGGGCTCCGGCCCCTCCTCGCTCCGCGCCTCGGCCAGGCGCCGGAGCTCCTCCCGCCACCCCGCCCGCGCCGCCCGCAGCTCGTTCAGGCAGTGGTGGGTCGCGATCCGCAGCAGCCAGGTGGTCGGAGAGGCCGCGCCCCGGAACTCGGCCAGCGCCCGCAGCGCCCGGGCGAAGACCTCCTGGGTGGCGTCGCGCGCCGCCTCCTCGTCGCGCAGCAGGTACCGGCAGCGGGCCAGGACGCCGGCGGCGTGCCGCCGGTAGAGGTCGGCGAGCAGCCCATCCCCGCGCTCGGGGGCCGGGGCCGCGTCGGCGGCCCGGCCCCCGGGGATGACCGCGAACCGCCCCACGGCCCGGCTAGGGCGCCGCCAGGGTGGCGTAGGCCGCGGGCGCGAAGGCGCAGGCCGCCTCGGCGCCCGCCGCCGGGTTGGTGTCGTAGACCAGGACGAACGCCGACGAGCCCGGGCCCCAGCACTCGCTCTCCACGTACTCGAGGCCCGGAGCGGTGAAGCGGGCGTCGCCCCTTCCCGCGCCGGTGCCGTCCCAGCGCGAGTGGAGGGAGAGGGTCTTCTCGGTGTTCGGCGGGAGCGTGCGCCAGGCGACCTGGAGGTCGCCGCCCGCGGCGCCCGCCTCGAAGGCGTAGGCGGCGTTCACCTTCGATCCGGCCGGGCTGAGGGGGTCGCGGTCGACCATGCCCAGGAAGAGGACGTCCAGCGACAGCGCGGTGCGCGCGTCGTAGGCGACCTCGATGCGGCCGGTGTCGTCGCCGTGGGGGCCGTCGAGCGTCGCCGCGGCGTCGAAGTCGAGCGCGAAGCTCCCGTGGCCGCGGCGCGGCGCCGCGCCGGGGTAGGCGGTCCCGGAGAGGAAGGTGACGAAGCCCGAGCCCGGCCGGGTCTTCGGCTCGGCCGAGAGGGCGTACTCGTAGTGGTCGCCGACCTTCGTCACCTCGAGCATCATCAGGTTGGGGTCGAGCGGCCCGGCGCCGGGGCCCCAGGTGCAGGTGTCGCTGGAGCAGTGCGTCGGCGGGAGCTCCACCACCGCCCGGAGGATCACCAGCGTGATCCCCACGCCGACGTTGACGGAGGCAGCGAGGGCGGTGGTCGTGAGGAAGAACCCGCTGTTGGAGACGGCCGACGCGTCGCGGAGCGAGGGCTCGGCGGTCAGCGCCGCGCCCTGGCCGGGGGCGCCGACCCGGGCGTTCTCCGGGTGCGGGAGCGCGCCGCGGACCTGCTCGGCGGTGATGGGGGCCCCGCCGCAGGCGGCGAGCGCGGCGGCGAGGAAGGCGGTGGCACGCTTCATCGGTATCTCCTGGTTGGGGGCGGAGCTGCCGCCCATTCCACCGGACACGGCGCCCCCCCCGGAATGGAAAGAGCCTGCGCCCGGCGCGGTCCCTCGCCTGTGATCATCGGCACACCGGACGCAGGGTGTGGGTTGCGCACCTACCTGCGCGCCTGGAACCAGCCCAGCGTCCGCGCCAGCCCCTGGTCCAGGGGGACCTCCGGGCGCCAGCCGATGGCGGCGGCGGCGGCGCTGGGATCGATGCAGGATCGGCGCTGCTCGCCGGCCTTGGCGGGGGCGTGGACCGGAGCTGCGTCGACGCCGGCGGCGCGCGCCAGGTGGCGGTGGATGCCGAGGACGTCGGTCTCCACGCCGGTGCCCACGTTGAGCGCGCCCTGGAAGCCCTTCTCGGCGGCGAGCAGGTTGGCGCGCGCCACGTCCTCGACGTGGACGTAGTCGCGCGTCTGCCGGCCGTCCCCGTTCACGGTGCAGGGCTCGCCGGCGAGGAGGCGGCCGCAGAAGATGGCCACCACCCCGGCCTCGCCCAGCGGGTCCTGGCGCGGGCCGTAGACGTTGGCGTAGCGAAGGGCGGAGAAGCGGAGGCCGTGCGTCGCCCGGAACACGCCGAGGTAGAGCTCGCACGCGGCCTTGGAGGCGCCGTAGACGGAGATGGGTCGCAGGGGGTGGTCCTCGGGCGTCGGCAGGACGTCGGTCTCGCCGTAGGCGGCTCCACCCGACGAGGCGAAGAGGACGTGCTCGACGCCGGCCCCGGCCGCCGCCGCGAGGAGGTTCAGGAGGCCGCCGACGTTCACGTCGGCGTCGCGGCGCGGGTCGGCCATCGAGCGCCGCACGTCGACCTGGGCCGCGTGATGGCAGAGGACCTGCGGGCGCTCGCGGGCGACCGCCCCGGCGGCGGCGGCGCTGCGCACGTCGCAAGGGTAGAAGCGGGCGCCGGCGGGGACGTTCTCGCGCTTGCCGCTGGAGAGGTCGTCGAGGACCGCCACCTCCCAGCCGGCCCGGAGGAACAGGTCGGCGACGTGCGAGCCGATGAACCCGGCCCCCCCGGTGACCAGCGCTCTCCGCGCCACGCCCATGGCGGCGGCTCTACTTCCTCGGGGCCACGTCGTCCAGGGTCAGCTGGCCCGGGAGCGCCTCGCGGTAGCGGTCGAGCACCAGGTCGATGCCCTGGCGGATGTACTCGGCCACCGGGACCTTCGTTCGGGCGTGCAGCAGCTTCAGCCGCTCGTTCTGCTCGGGCGTGATGTAGACCGTCGTGGAGATCTTCTTCCGGGCCATGTCGGCACGATGAAGCTATGTGACGATACCTGCGGTGTCAATCCCGGAAGTCGGCGAGACGCCGGGAGGTTTCCGGGACGCGGCGCGGCCGGCGGCCCGGGCGGCGGACCGGTCCGGGGCGCGAGCGGGCCGTCTCCCGCGCGGCGCGGGCGGGCACGCGCGCCGCAAGGCGAGCGCGCCGTGCGCACCGTCGCCCTCGCGCTCGCCCCCCTCCTCCAGGCCTGCCTCTTCGCCCCGGCGGCCCACCCGCGCGCCCACGACGAGGTGCGCCGCGGCTACCGGCACCTCGACGCCGGCGACCTCGAGCGCGCCGAGGCGGCCTTCGCCCTGGCCCTGGAGTTCAAGCCCGATCTCCCGGAGGCCTGGAACGGCGCCGGCGTCGCCGCCGAGCGGCGCGGCGACCTCGCCGGCGCGCGGCGGCTCTTCGAGCGCGCGGTGCGATACCACCCGGACTTCGCCGAGGCCCACGCCAACCTCGGCGCCGTCGCGCTCCTCGCCGGCGACCACGCCTCCGCCGAGGGTCACCTCCGGGCGGCCCTGGCCGTGGACCCGGACCTCTGGGTGGCGCGACTCGGACTGGGCCGGACCCTGCTCCACCGGGGCCGCGCCGAGCCCGCCTCGCGGCAAGCCCACTGGTCCCGGGCGCGCCGCGAGTACCTGCTCCTGCTGGAGTCCCGCGAGGACTGCCCCGAGGCCTGGCACGACCTCGGCTACATGGACCTCGAGTCCGGCCGGCTAGAGGGCGCCGAGGCCTCCTACCGCCGGGCCGCGGCCCTCTCGGCCGACCCCGCGTCGCTCCACGGCCTGTGCGCCTCGCTGGCGCGGCAGGGCCGCTGCCGCGAGGCGGCGGACGCGTGCCGGCGCTGCCTCGAGCTCGCTCCGGGCTCGGCCGAGTGCCGCCGCAGCCTCGGCGCGGCCGAGGGATGCCGGTAGGTCGCCGGCGGGGGACGAGCCCTACTTGACGGTCCAGGTGTCGGCGTCGGCGAGGAACTTCCGCAGGGGCACGTCGCCCTTCCTGGCCCTGGCGGCGGAGATCTGCTGCCAGTTCAGGTCGTCGCAGGTCGGGAGCTTCACGTCGCGGAAGACGCCCACGGGCGTCGGGAAGCCGGGCCGGGTCGCGAGGTTCGCCAGCATGAAGGCGATGGTCGGGTCGGGGCGCCGCGGGCTGTGCACCAGGATGTCCTTCTCGGTGACGCCGCCCTCGCCCAGGGTGGCGATCTCGAGCTCCGCGGTCTGGGGGTTGAAGCGGATGCCCTTCTTCATGTCCTTGCCGAAGAGGAGCGGCTTGCCCTCCTCCATGCGGAGCTGGGCCTCGGCCTTGACCGCCTTCTCCGTCAGGAAGGTGTAGGCGCCGTCGTTGAAGACCGGGCAGTTCTGGAACACCTCGACGAAGGTGCTGCCCCGGTGCTCGGCCGCCGCCTTCAGCACCCCGGCCATGTGCTGGCCCTCGACGTCGACGGTCCGGGCCACGAAGGTGGCCGAGGCCCCCAGGGCCAGCGCCGGCGGGTTGAAGGGGTAGTCGGCCGAGCCGTGGGGCGTGGACTTCGTCTTCTTGCCCAGCTCCGAGGTCGGCGACACCTGCCCCTTGGTGAGCCCGTAGATGCGGTTGTTGAACAGCAGCATCTTGAGGTCCATGTTGCGCCGCATGGTGTGGATGAAGTGGTTGCCGCCGATGGCGAGCGCGTCGCCGTCGCCGGTGATCACCCACACCTGGAGCTCGGGCCGCGAGAGCTTGAGCCCGGAGGCGAAGCTCGGGGCCCGCCCGTGGAGGGTGTGCATCCCGTAGTTGTTCATGTAGTACGGGAAGCGCGAGCTGCAGCCGATGCCCGAGATGAAGACGATGTTCTCGCGGGCGACGCCCACGGAGGGGAGCAGCTTCTGCACCTGGTTGATGATGGAGTAGTCGCCGCAGCCGGGGCACCAGCGCGGGTCGACGCCGGACTCGAAGTCCTTCTTGGTGTAGGTCGGCAGCACCGTCTTGCCGTTCGTGGGGGCGGTGGTGGTGGTCATCGTCGTCTCCGTCCTTTCGCGCGCGCGGCCTAGCCGAGCAGCTCGTTCACCTTGGCCACCAGGTCCACGATCTTGAGGGCCTTGCCGTTGATGCGGTTGTACTGGAGGGGGTTCACGCCCGGGAAGCTGGACCGCACGTAGGTCGCGAGCTGCCCGGCGTTCACCTCGGGCACCAGCACCCGCTTGAACCCCTTCAGCACCGCGCCCAGGTTCCTGGGGAGCGGGTTCAGCCAGCGGAGGTGGACGTGGCCCACGCTCTTTCCCTGGGCGCGGAGCGCCTCGGTGGCCGCGGTGACCGAGCCGTAGGTCCCGCCCCAGGAGAGGAGCAGGAGCTCGCCGCTCGGGGCGCCGTCGACGACGACGTCGGGGACGTCCTCGACGATGTTCGCGACCTTCTGGGCGCGGGTCCGCACCATCTTCTCGTGGTTCATGCCGTCGTAGGAGACCATCCCGCTGAGCGAGTCCTTCTCCAGCCCGCCCACCCGGTGCTCGAGGCCCGGCGTGCCCGGCACCGCCCAGGGGCGGACCAGCCGCTCGTCGCGCAGGTAGGGCATGTACTGCCCGCCCTCGTAGTTCGGCGAGGTCTGGAACCGGACCGGGAAGGCCTTCACCTCGCCCTCCTCCGGGATGCGGAAGGGCTCGGAGCCGAAGCCCAGGTAGCCGTCGGTGAGCAGGATCACCGGCGTCATCCACTTCACGGCGATGCGCATCGCCTCGATGGCCGCGTAGTAGCAGTCGGCGGGGCTCCGCGCCGCCAGCACCGGCACCGGCGCCTCGCCGTGCCGGCCGTAGAGAGCGAAGAGGAGGTCGGCCTGCTCCGTCTTGGTGGGCATGCCGGTGGAGGGGCCGCCGCGCTGCACGTTGACGACGACGAGCGGCAGCTCGGTGATCACCGCCAGGCCGATCATCTCCGACTTCAGCGCCAGGCCAGGCCCCGAGGTGCTGGTGCAGGCCAGCGCTCCGCCGAAGGCGGCGCCGATGGCCGAGCCGATCCCGGCGATCTCGTCCTCCGCCTGGAAGGTCACCACCCCGTGTTCCTTGAAGTACGACATCTCGTGGAGGATCTCGGTGGCCGGGGTGATGGGGTAGCTGCCCAGGAACACCTGCCGGCCGGTGAGCTTGGCCACGGTGGCGAAGCCCAGGGCCACGGCCTGGTTCCCGGTGACGTTCCGGTAGAGGCCCGGCCTGAGCTTGGCGGCGGGGACGCTGTACTGGGAGACGAAGAGCTCGGAGGTCTCGCCGAAGGCGTGGCCCGCCCTGAAGACCTTGACGTTCGCGCCCGCGAGCTCCGGCTTCTTCGCGAACTTGGCCTGGATCGACTGGACCTGCTGCTCGATGGGCCGGCCGTAGAGCCAGTACAGCATTCCCAGCGCGAAGTAGTTCTTGCAGCGCGCGACCTCCTTCGAGGAGAGGCCCGAGCCCTCGAGCGCCACCTCGGTGAGCTTGTTCATGTCCACCTGGACGAGCTTGTAGCTCTTGCGCAGGGCCTCGTCGTCGAGGGGGTTCGACTTGTAGGCGGCCTTTCCCAGGTTGCCCTCGGTGAACGCACCGGTGTTCACCACCAGCATCCCGCCGGGGCGGAGGTCGGCGAGGTTGGTCTTCAGGGCCGCCGGGTTCATCGCCACCAGGACGTCGGGGGCGTCGCCCGGCGTGTGCACCGCCTTGCCGCCGAAGTGGACCTGGTAGCCGGAGACCCCGGCCAGCGAGCCGGCCGGGGCGCGGATCTCGGCCGGAAAGTCGGGGAAGGTGGCGAGGTCGTTCCCGGCGAGCGCCGAGGCCTTGGTGAACTCCGTTCCGGTGAGCTGCATGCCGTCGCCCGAGTCGCCGACGAAGCGGATGGTGACGCTCTCGACCTGCTCGACCGGCCGCGACCTTCCGGGGGTGGTTTGCGTGGACATGTCGCCGTGTGTCTCCTGGCTGGTGATGCCGTTTGCGCGGTGCCGACTGGGGTGTGGCGGCCTTCGCCGATCGGCGAAGGGCCCCGTCAGGGGCCCGACGAGGGCCAGCGTGTGGATCCGGGGTCGAAAATCAAAAAAGCGCCGTACTTATCGCGCCTCTGACGCTACCTGTCAAGGTGCAGCGGAGATCCGATCGCCCCGGCTGGGCCGCGGAAAAACCCCGCGCCCCGCAGGTGTTGCCTCGTTTGACAGCGCTCGACGGCGACACCTATACCTCCCGCGCGCCGCCCCCATCCCCGAGGCGGGAGGACACCTTGCCCCAGGCGTACTACCTCGCCGAGCGGCTCCTGCTCATCGGGTTCGTCTCCTACCTCGGCTCCATCGCGACCTACCTCGCGAACTCCGTGGCCGCCCGCCGCCGGTTCCTCGAGAGGCTGGCGAGCTGGTTCGCGCTCGGCGGGCTCGTGGTCCACACCTCGGCCCTCGCCGCCCGCTGGGTCGCCAACGCCCAGGTGGAGATCTACCAGCAGGCCCTGGCCGAGGGGCGCGCCCTGTCGACGTACGAGTGGCTCTGGGCCGCCGCGCGCCACCCGCCGTACACCAACCTCTACGAGTCGCTCCTCTTCATCGCCTGGGCCCTGATGGTGAGCTACGCGGTGGTCCAGCTCCGGTTCCGGCTCCGCCCGCTGGGGAACTTCGCGGTGACGCTGGCCGCGCTCGTCCTCGCGGTCGCCTTCCTGGTGTCCGACAAGGAGATCTCGCCGCTCGTCCCGGCCCTGCAGAGCTACTGGATCCTCATCCACGTGGGGCTGCTGTTCGTCTCCTACTCCCTGTTCGCGCTCGCCGCCTGCGTCGCCCTGCTCTTCCTCTTCAAGATCGACGTGCCCACGGCCCAGCTCGGCAAGTGGCTCGCCGGAGCCTCCGCCGCCTTCACGCTCCTGGCCGCCGGCCGCTGGGACCGGATCCAGGAGCTCGTCCTCCGCGGGGACTTCATGATGTCGCCGGTGGTGGCCGTCGCCGGCAAGACCCAGGCGGCCTTCTACTTCCCCCCGGGCGGCGCGAAGGCGGTCCGCTGGTACCTCACCCTCCCCGGCGTCGGTCCCTGGCTCCTCGCCGCCGTCGGGCTCTTCGTCGCCGCCGCGGTCCTGTTCCACCGGGAACGGGCCCGCGACCTCCCCCTGCGCGCCAGCTGGGGCGCCCGGGCGCTCGCCGCCGCCGCCCTCGCGCTCCTCGGGGGGCTCGCGGCCATGGCGTGGAGCATCTCCGCGATGCAGCAGATCCCCGCCAGCGCGGCACCCGGCCGGCTCGCTTACGGCGCTCCCTTCGCGCGGATGGCGATGACCGCGAACCAGTACGCGCCGGCGGTCCTGGCGCTGGTGGCCCTGGCGTCCGCCGCCTTCCTGGTCGCCGCCTCCCGCCGCCCCTCGCTGGTGGCGGGCCTGCCCGACGAGAAGCGGCTCGACGAGATGGCCTACCGGGTGATCATCGTCGGGTTCCCCTTCCTGTCCTTCGGCATCATCATGGGCGCGGTCTGGGCGCACGAGTCCTGGGGACGCTACTGGGGCTGGGATCCGAAGGAGACCTGGGCGCTCATCACCTGGTTCGTCTACGCGGCATACCTCCACACCCGGATCACGCTCGGCTGGGTGGGCAAGCCGGGCGCGCTCATCGCCGTGGCCGGCTTCGCGGTGGTGGTGTTCACCTACATGGGCGTGAACCTCGGCCTCACCGGCGAGGGGCTCCACGTGTACGGGGCCGGGTAGCGGCACCCGAGGCCGGGCCCGCGGCTTCCACTACTCCTCCGGGAACATCTTCCCCGGATTCAGGATCCCCTCGGGATCCAGGGCCGCCTTCAGGCGGCGCTGCAGGGCGACGAGGTCCCGGCCCTGCTCGTACTCGATGAAGTCGCGCTTCGCGAGGCCGACGCCGTGCTCGCCGGTGATGGTGCCGCCGAGGTCCACCGCCGCCCGGAGGATCTCGGCCACCGCCGCCTCGACGCGCGGCTTCTCCTCGGGCCGGTCGTAGAGCACGTTGCAGTGCAGGTTCCCGTCGCCGGCGTGCCCGTAGGTGGCCACCAGGAACCCGTGGCGGCGCCCGATCTCGCGCGAGACCCGGACCATCTCCGGGATCCGCGACCGCGGCACCGCCACGTCCTCGGAGAGCTTGCGAGGGTGGAGGGCCTTCAGGTTCACCGAGAGGAACTTCCGCGTCTCCCAGATCTGTCGCCGCTGCGCCTCGCTCGTCGCCACCAGCACCTCGCCCGCCGCCTCGCCCTGCACCAGCTCCGCCACCCGCGCGATCTCGGCCAGGACCTGCTCCTCGTCGTTCCCGTCGGTCTCCACGAGCAGCGCCGCCCCGGCCCCCTCGGGAAAGCGGAAGGGCGCCCCGCGGGCGCAGGCCTGGACCGAGACGTCGTCGATGAGCTCGAGGCACCTCGGGAGGACGCCGGCGGCGAGGACCCGGGAGACGGCGCGGGCGGCGTCCTCGACGCTGCGGAAGACCACCAGCGCCGTGGAGACGTGCCGGGGCCGCGGCAGGAGCTTCACCGTGATCTCGGTGACCACGCCCAGCGTCCCCTCGCTCCCGACGAGGAGCGCGGTGACGTCGTAGCCCGCCACGCCCTTGATGGTCCGGCGGCCGGTGCGGACGATCTCCCCGGTGGCCAGCACGACCTCCAGGCCGAGGACGTACTCGCGGGTGACGCCGTACTTCAGGGCCCTGGGCCCGCCGGCGTTCTCGGCGACGTTGCCGCCCAGCGTGCAGGTGTCGAGCGAGTTCGGATCGGGGGGGTAGAAGAGGCCGTGGCGCTCGACCTCCTCCTGGAAGCGCGCCAGGACCACGCCCGGCTGGGCCGTGGCCGTCAGGTCCTCGGGCCGGACCTCGACGATCCGGTCCATGCGCTCCAGGGAGAGGGCGATCCCGCCGCGGAGGGCCAGGATGCCGCCCGACTTGCCGGTCCGCGCGCCCACCGGCACCACCGGGAGCCGGTGCCGCCGCGCCACGGCCAGCACGCTGCGCACCTCCCCGGCCGAGACCGGCAGGACCACGATCTGCGGCGGGAAGTCGCCGAGCTCGGACTCGTCGCGGCCGTAGGTGGCGAGTCGCTCCGGGTCGAGCGAGACGCGCTCGGGCGCCAGGGCCCGGCGGAGCTCGTCCGCGGCCGCCGAGACGCGCGCCGCGGTCACCCGAAGACCTCCACGTTGGCCCCGGTCATGGCGTCGGGCGCCTCGCCGGCGCACCAGGCGACGACCCGGGCCACCTCCTCCGGGCGGACCTCCGGCGGGAAGGGAGTCTGCCGCAGCATGGCCGTGTCGGTGCTCCCGGGCGACACCGCCAGGGCCTGCACGCCGTGCGGGCGGAGCTCCTCGGCGAGGCACTTCGTGAAGCCCAGCAGGCCCCACTTCGAGGCGTTGTAGGCGCTCCCCTCCGGCGTCCCGGTGGTCGCCGAGATCGAGGCGACGTTCACGATGCGGCCGCGGCGCCGGACCTTCATCCCCGGGACCACGGCGCGGGCGCAGAGGTAGGCGCCGACCAGGTTCACCTCGAGCACGCGGCGGAAGTCCTCCGGCGGGATGACCTCGACGAGCCCCCGGACCAGCAGGCCGGCGTCGTTCACCAGGACGTCGCAGGGGCCGAGCGCCCGCTCGTGCGCCGCCACCAGGCGCAGCACGTCCTCCTCCCGCGAGACGTCGCCGGCGATCGCCTGGGCGGCCCCGCCGGCGGCCACCACCGCCTCGACCTCGGCGCGCGTCCGGGCGAACACCGTGACCCGAGCGCCCGCCGCCGTCAGGGCCCGCGCCGTGGCCGCGCCGATGCCCCGGCCGCCCCCGGTGACGATGGCGGTGGCGCCGGCGAGGCTCACTTCGACGCCTTCCCCCTCACCCTGGCCCTCTCCCCCTGCGGGGGAGAGGGGACGTGAGCTCGGTGGTCGACGGGCCGCCCCCTCGGGAAAGGGAGAGCCGGCCGCGACCGGGCAAGGCCATGCACCAGGCCCAGGAAGCGGGCGCGCAGCTCGGCGTCCGCGTCCATCGCACCGGTG
>DATBLK010000228.1:0-2084 GCA_036555405.1 Anaeromyxobacteraceae bacterium | reverse complement strand
TGGATCCTCGACGCGCTCGCCGGCGGGCCGGTCGGGCTCCTCGCCTCCCTGGCGGTGGCGGTCTTCCTCCTGGCGCGCCGGGCCCGCGGCGCCCTGGCGCTGCAGGGCGCCCCCGGCTTCGCGGCGCAGGCGGCGGCCGGCACCTTCCTGCTGGGGCTGGGGGCGGTGCTCCTGACGCGCGCCGCCGCAGCGCCCGGGTCGGCACCACCGCTCGCGATCCTCCGCCGCGTGGCGCTGGAGGCGGCGCTCACCGGACTGGCCGCGGCGCCGCTGCACGCGCCGCTGCGCTGGCTCGGCCGGCGCCTGGAGCGCGAGCCGGAGGCCGCCTGGCCGGGGGGCCTGTCGTGATCGGGCTCTGGCCGGGCACCGGGGCGCCGCCGCGCGAGCAGCGGGCGCGCGTCACCGCCGCATCGCTGGTGGCGGCGGCGGTCTTCCTCGTCGTGGCGGGGCGCCTCTTCCAGCTCCAGGTCCTGCGGGGCGACGAGTACCGGGGCCGCGCCGACGAGAACTTCGTGAAGGAGCTGCGGGTCCCGGCGAACCGCGGCCTGGTCCTCGACCGGAACCGGCGCATCCTCGTCGACGAGAGGCCGAGCTACGACGTCACCCTCACGCCCTGGTTCTGCGGGAAGGGCTGCGAGGAGGTCCTGGGCCGCCTCGGCGCGGCGCTGGCCCTGGCGCCCGAGGAGGAGGCGCGGGCGCGCGACCGGCTCCACGCCGCCCGCGGCCTGGCCGCGTTCCGTCCCTTCACCGTGAAGGTGGACATCGGGCGGGACGAGCTCGACGTGGTGGAGGCGAACCGCGGCCCCGGCGGCCTGGCCGGCGTCGACGTCATCCCCACGCCGCACCGGAACTACCGCCACGGCGCGCAGGCCGGTCACCTCTTCGGCTACACGAACGAGATCGGCGCCGACGAGCTGGGGCCCGCCAACGCCGAGATCCCGGCGGACCAGCTCGCGTACCAGCCGGGCGACTACGTGGGCCGGCGGGGCCTGGAGCGCCGCTTCGAGCAGGACCTGCGCGGCCTGGACGGGGTGCGGCGCGTCGTCGTCGACGCGCGGGGCAACGCCCGCGGCGAGGAGATCGAGGCGGAGCTCATCCCCGAGGACCAGCGCCTGGAGGCGTCGCGGCCGGGGCACAACCTGGTCCTCTCCCTCGACTGGCGTCTCCAGGAGTTCGCGGAGCGGACCTTCCCCGCCACCGCCGGGGTGGTGGCGGCGATGGACGCCCGCACCGGCTTCCTCCTGGCGCTGGTGGATCGGCCGGCGCCGGACCCGAACAAGCTCTCGGGGCGGATCTCGCGACAGGAGCTCGCCGCCATCCACGCCGACCCCCTCCAGCCGGAGCTCTTCCGGGCCATCCAGCAGCACTACTTCCCGGGCTCGACCTTCAAGGTGGTGACGGCGATCGCCGCGCTGGAGGAGGGCGTCTTCCGCCGCGGCGGGACGGTCCACTGTCCCGGCTGGTTCTCCCTGGGCCGGCACCGCTGGCGCTGCGACCGGGAGGCGGGCCACGGGGCGGTGGATCTGGAATCCGCCCTGGGGGCGAGCTGCGACGTCTTCTTCTACACGCTCGGCGACCGGCTGGGCGCCGACCGCATCGCCCGCTGGGGGCAGGCGCTGGGCCTGGGCCGGACCACCGGATTCGACATCGGCGGCGAGGTGGCGGGCGTCATGCCGGACGAGGCCTGGCACGACGCCCACCTCGCCGGCGGGTACCAGCGCGGCATGGCGGTGAACGTCGCCATCGGCCAGGGCGACGTCCGCGTGACCCCCATGCAGCAGCTCGTGCTCTACGGCGCGCTCGCCTCGGGCATCGTCTGGCGACCCCAGGTGGTGCTGCGCGTCGAGGACGAGCGCGGCGAGGTCCTGCGGCAGTTCGCCCCCGAGGCGCGCGATCGCCTTCCCGTGTCGCCGGAGACGCGGCGGGCGGTGCTGGAGGGGCTCGCGGCCGCGGTGAACAAGCCCTTCGGCACCGCCTTCCGATCGCGGCTGAACGACGTCGAGCTCGCGGGCAAGACCGGCACGGCGCAGGTGGTGAAGCTGGGCGTCCGGCGCCGGGCCTCGCAGGTCCCGTACTTCGAGCGC
>DATBLK010000222.1:0-2732 GCA_036555405.1 Anaeromyxobacteraceae bacterium | reverse complement strand
GCGAGGTCGCACGCCTGCTCGCCGCCGTCGACGCGCCGGCGGCGGTGGTGCCGCGCTTCCATCCGGACGTCCACGACCTGGCGGCCCTGGCTCGCCTGGCGGAGCGCCTGTGACGGCGGCCGCGAGGCGCGAGGCCCCTTCGCTCTGGGCGCCGCTCCTCCTGGCGCTCGCCGCCTGCGCCACCGCCCGCCCCCCGGGCGGCGCCGCCGGCGCCCCCGCGCCGGCGCCGGATCCCTGCGGCCCGCGGGCGCCCGGCGGGGAGGAGCCGGACGCCGTCCTGGAGCGGGCCGGCTGCCTCTACCGGCGCGGCGACCTCGCGGGGGCGGCGGCCGCCCTCGACGCGCTCGCCGGGCGAGCCGGCGTCGCGGCGGAGGTGCGGGTCCGGGCGCTCACCGAGCGCGGGGTGGTCGCGCTCGAGGCCGGCGACCGGGACGCGGCCGAGACCCTGCTCCGGGCGGCGCTGGAGCTCCACGCCCGCGCCGGCGAGGACGAGCGGCTCGAGGCCCTCGGGGCGGCCCGGGCCTGGTACTGGCTCGGCGAGGCGCAGCGCGCCCGCTTCCTGGCCCTCCCCGTCGACACCGCCCTGCCGGAGCCGGAGCTGGCGGAGCGGCTCGAGGAGAAGTGCCTTGCGCTCCTCGAGGCGCAGGAGCGGTACCGGCGCGCGGTCCTGCCCGGGAGCCCGGCCTTCGCGGCCGCGGCGCTCTCCCGCGTCGGCGAGCTCCACGAGGCGCTCGCCGCGGAGCTGGCGGCGGCGCCCGCGCCCGCCGGGCTCGACGCCGCGGAGGAGCGCGCCTGGCGCGCGGAGCTCCGCCGCAGCCTGCGCCCGGTCCTGGCCCGGGCGCTCGAGGCCTACGACGCCACCATCGCGGTCGCCCGCGCCCGCGGCGTCGAGGGGGAGTTCCTGGAGGAGGCGGAGGAGGCGCTGCAGCGGCTGCAGCGGGAGATGGCGGAGGAGGGGCCGTAGGCCCTCTCCCCCTCACCCCGGCCCTCTCCCCCGCTGGGCGGGGGAGAGGGGAAGTCGCGCGGGTGCTCGCGAATCGCGCTCGCTCGCCTACTCCCTCGCCGACACGTCCCCCGCCGCGTAGAGGCCGTCGAGGACCTCCCGGTAGCGGGCCTCGATGACCTTGCGCTTCAGCTTCTGCGACGGCGTCACCTCCCCGGCGGCCTCGCTGAACTCGGCGGGGAGGATGGCGAACTTCTTCACGGTGGAGAAGCGCGGCAGGTCGGCGTTGAGCTTGTCCACCGCCTCCTGGACGATGGCCCGGACCCGGGGCTGCCGGACCAGCTCCTCCTGGGCCGCGCCGCCCAGGCCCGCCCCGTCCGCCCAGGCCTTGAGCGCCAGCGGGTCGAGCGTCACCAGGGCGGTGACGTAGTTCCGCTTGTCGCCGTGGATCACGACCTGCGACAGGAGCGTGGAGATGGCCTTCAGCCTGCCCTCCAGGTCCTGCGGGGCCACGTACTTGCCGCCCGAGGTCTTGATGAGGTCCTTCTTCCTGTCGGTGATGGCGAGGTACCCGTCGGCGTCGATGGTGCCGATGTCGCCGGTGTGGAGCCAGCCGTCGGCGTCGAGCGCCTCCCGCGTCGCCTCGGGGAGGTGGTGGTAGCCGCGCATGATCCAGGACCCGCGCATGAGCACCTCGCCGTCGGCGGCGAGCTTCTGCTCGATCCCGGGAAGGGGCGGGCCGACGGTGCCGAGCCGGGCGCGGCCGGGCCGGTTGGCGTGGGTGGCCGCCGAGGACTCGGTGAGTCCGTACCCCTCGAGGATGGCGATCCCCATGGCGGCGAAGAACTCGTGGATCTCGCGCGAGAGCGGCGCCGAGCCGGAGATGAAGAACTGGAGCTTGCCGCCGAAGAGGGCGCGGATCTTCTGGAAGACGAGCCGGTCGGCGAGGGCCCGCTGCGCCCCCAGCAGCGGGCCGGGGGAGCGGCCCCGCCGCTCGAGCCGCGCCGCCTCGCGCCCGACGCCGAGCGCCCAGAAGAAGATGGCCCGCTTCGCCGCACCGCCCGCCTGCGCCCCCTGCAGCACCTTGGCGTAGACCTTCTCGAAGATGCGCGGCACGGCGCAGACGAAGGTGGGCCGGATCGCGGCCAGGTTCTCCACGATCTTCTCGATCCGCCCGTCCACCGCCGTCGGAAAGCCGATGCGGAGCTGCGCGGTGCCGATCATCTTCCCGAAGGAGTGGGCCAGGGGGAGCCAGAAGAACTGCACCGGGTCGGGGTGCGAGAGGATGCGGCTCTCCTCGATGGACGCCGACTGCGCCACCCAGCAGCGGTGCGTGAGCTCGACGCCCTTGGGCTTGCCGGTGGTGCCCGAGGTGTAGATCAGCGTGGCGAGGTCGTCCGCCTTCACCCCCTCGGCGGTCTCCTCGAAGCGGCCCGGGTGCGCCGCGTCCTCGGTCCGGCCCCGCGCCTCCAGGTCGGCGAGCGTCATCACCCAGCCGTCGGGCGTCCCCTTGCCGTCGAAGACCACCACCTGCCGGAGGCCGGGGAGCTCGCTGCGGCGGGAGGCGAGCTTCGCCACCTGCTCCTCCGACTCGGCGAAGCAGACCGCGCTGGCCGAGTCGCCGAGGATGTAGGCGCAGTCGTCCGCCGTGGACGAGGGGTAGATGGTCGTGGTGGCGCCGCCGGCGCAGAGGATGCCGTAGTCGGCCAGGAGCCACTCGATCCTGGTGCCGGAGAGGATGGCGCAGCGCTCCTCGGGCCCGAGGCCGAGCGCGGCCAGGCCCGCGGCG
>DATBLK010000220.1:0-11714 GCA_036555405.1 Anaeromyxobacteraceae bacterium | reverse complement strand
CAGAGGCCCCTGATCAGGAACATCCGCGCATGCCCCGGGGTACCGAAGCTGGGCCTGCATCACGCGGACGGCTTCTGCAATGCCCGCGCGGGCTTCATCTCGGACATGGAGCACTGGGGGATCGAGACCTTCTTCGCCATCTCCACCACTGCAGCCGAGCACACGCCGGAGATCGCGGACAGTCTGTTCGTCTGGCCCAACTTCGTGGATCCCGAGGTCTACCGAGACTACGGCGCGTGGAAGAGCATTCCCGTGCTCTTCACCGGCAACGCCAACTCCCTGTATCCCTGGCGGCAGAAGATCGTGAAGCGGGTCTCGAAGCTCTACCCCTCCCTGCTCTGCCCGCACCCTGGCTACGACCCCCGCGCCGCGACACCGCAGGTCATGGTTGGAGAGCGCTACGCCCGGACCATCAACGCCTCCTGGTTCGTGCCTGCTTGCGGGACCGTCGCGAAGGAGGTCGTTCGCAAGCATTTCGAAGTTCCCGGCAGCAGGGCTTGCCTCATCGCGGAGAGGTCCCCCGGGCTCGAGGCGGCAGGTTTCCTGGACATGAAGAACTGCGTCTTCGCTGACGAGCACGACGTGCTCGACAAGATCGCCCACCTGTTCGCGAATCAAGGCGAGCTCGACGCCATCATGGACGCCGGTCATCGCCTCGTTCACACCCGGCACACCATGAGGAATCGAGACCACATCTACCGGTGGTTTCGCCTGCAGCGGGATCTCGGGGCAGACGAGAAGATCGTTCAGCTGAACCCATTCGAGGCCCCCGTCGCCGTGGGAAGGATGTCCGGGGTGTCAACGTCCCATGTCATCGCCAACGGCCTGCACCTGTCGCTCCTCCGCCAGGGCGACGACGCACTCTGGGCGGGTCGGTACGGCGAAGCCGAGGGCCTGTACCTTCGCTGCATGAGCTACATGAGGTGGATGCCGGAACCCAAGCTGCGAATGGCCCTTTGCAGTCTGTACCGGGGGGACCCCGGCCGGGCACTCTCCTACGTCGCGGAGCCAATCGAGTTCATTCTCGCGCAGTACAAGGCGGTCGACCCCGACCCGGTGGAGTGGGCCTACCACGTCGTCTCGCTCCTCTGTCTCGGGAGGCTCGAGGCCGCCGCGGCCCACGCCCAGCAGTTCCCGTGGCTCCGGCATCCGGAGCTCGATCGAGCGCGCTGGGCCGCCTCCTTCTTGCGAAGCGGAGCGAGCGTGGGCAGGGTGCCTTCCGAGCTCGGCCCGAAGCGCCGGCGAAGCGTGCACCGGCTACCCGACCGCACCTTCGATGAGTGGCTCGGTGAGCTCCGCGTCATGCTGGCGGCGTGTGGGCAGGGCCGGATGGCCGAAGCCGTGGCGAGACGAGCGAACCCGCTCGTCGAGGTCCCGGCGAAGGAACCGGCGAGCGCTCCCGCAAGCGAGGAGGAGGGAAGAAGGCAGGACCGGCCGGTGGACGAGATTCGCGCGAGGAAGGACGCGGTCGCCCTGTTCAGGCGGAAGACGGTCCTTCGCGCGGCGCGGGCGAGCTTGAGGCGCAGGGGGTCGGCCACCCTGCACTGGCTCGAACGGAAGGTCGGGTACTTCCTTCCCTACCGCTTCTCCGAGATGCGGCGGGACGAGTTCTTCGAGGCCGTTCGGGACTTGGCGCGCGATGAGGAGATCAAGACCGCACTGGTCATCGGGGCAACCGTCGGGAGCGGAAGCACCGAGGCGTTCCTGGCGGGGGCCCGGGAGAACCAGAACAGGCCCTCCGTGTTCTGCCTCGGCAGGTCCGAGGGCCAGGGGGCCGGCCGGCGCGGGAAGTCTCCGGACCAGCCCGGCGTCGAGTGGCACGGGTTCCCGTCCTCTCCGCCCGGCAACGGTCCCGATGGGCTCGTGAGCGCCATCAGGGAGATTCGAGAACGCAATCACCTCGACCTGTTCGACGCGGTCCTGCTCGACAGCGCGGGAGCCGGGCTCCTTCCGTCGGGCGGCACCGAGCTCGATGGCGAGCTCGGTCGCGCGAGGTTCGTGCTCTTCGACGGCATGGGCGCCCTGGAGTTCTATCGTCGCCTCCTCGGGGATCCCGGCTACAGCCTGGTGGCCCACAATGCCGGCCTGCGCCGCGGGTACTCCATCTTCGTGAAGGCGAGCTCCGGAGAATGATGGCTGCGCCTGGGGTGCCTCGGTGGGCCGCCGCCGTGTGAGCGGCCCGCCCACCTCCGCTCCTTGACGCTCCCGCGCGTGCCATGCTCCATTGCCCCGCGTTCGAGGGACGGCGGCCCGGTGGACGCGGGCGGCCGCGGCGAGCATGGAGAGGACGTCATGACCCTGTTGACCCCGTGCCGCCGCGCGCTCGCGCTGGCGGCCAGCATCGTCGCCGTGGCCTGTGGGGTCGCGAAGACGTCGGGGGCGGGAGGCGGCGCAGGGGGCGTCACCGTGCAGGTCGCGCCGGCCTGGGTCCAGGTGGCTCCCGGCGGCACCGCGGCCTTCAGCGCCACCGTGTCCGGCGCGGTGGACCCGAGCGTCGCCTGGTCGGTGTTCGAGGCCGGCGGCGGCTCGGTGGACGCCGGCGGCAGCTACACCGCGCCGCCGACCGAGGGCGTCTTCCACGTCGTGGCCACCAGCGTCGCCGACAGCGGCGTGAGCGGGAGCGCCGAGGTCGACGTCGTGCTTCCCGGGTCCGTCTACAGGCTCCCCCCCGACCGCGCCACCGTGTGGAAGCCGGGGGTGACCTACAACGGCGGCATCCCCGCCGCGAGGACGCAGTGCGGCGCCACGCTCACGCCGAGCGGCGGGAACGACCTCGCCCAGATCAACGCCGCCATCAGCGCCTGCGCCGCGAACCGCTACGTCCTCCTCGGCCCCGGCACCTTCACCATCTCGGGATCCGGCCAGAGCATCGGCATCACGAAGAGCAACATCACCCTCCGCGGATCCGGCCCGGGCGTCACCGTCCTGACGCGGTCGGACGGGGCCGTCGACGGGTCGTACATCCCCCGCGCCGCCGCGCCCATCATCTGGGTGGGCCCGAGCCGCTTCCCGGGAGGAACCAGCGCGAGCTACGACGTCACCGGAACCGGCGCCGTGGACGGCGCCACCTCCGTGACCCTCGCCTCCGCCCCCGCCTCGGGCTTCACCGCGGGACAGATCGTGCTCGTCGACGAGCTCTCCGGGGCAACCTACCAGCCGGATCCGAGCGGGCGCGGCCAGATCCTCATGTCGTCCGACGGAAAGGTCACCTACCAGTGCCACCTCCCTGGCCTCGGGACCGACGACTGCCGCAACAACGTCTACTCGAGGCGCGATCGGGTCACCCAGGAGCTCAAGGAGGTGGCGAGCTGGAACGCCGCCGCCATGACCCTGACCTTCACCTCGCCGTTCCACACCGCCTACCGCGTCTCGAACTCGGCGCAGGTTTCCACCTTCTCGGCCGCCAACGCACCCATCACCGGAGTGGGCATCGAGGACATGACGATCTCGCGCGGCGACAACGGCAACCTGCTCTTCCTCAACACCGCCTACTGCTGGGCGAAACGCGTCGAGGTGACGAAGTGGCTCAACGAGGGCGTCCGGTTCGACCAGAGCTTCCGCGGCGAGCTCCGCGACTCCTACGTCCACACGCCGGTCTACTTCGAGCCCGGGGGCGGCAGCTACAACATCGCCATCGACAGCGGCTCGTCCGAGATCCTCGTCGAGAACAGCATCTCCCGCGACGCCGACAAGGTCCTCGTCACGCGGGGCGCCGGATCCGGCTCGGTCGTCGGCTACAACTACATGGACGACGGACACATCGGGTCGAACCCGGGCTGGCAGGAGATGGGGCTCGGCGCCTCCCACTACGTCGGCTCCCACCACGTCCTCTTCGAGGGCAACTGGGGATACAACGCCGACAACGACAAGACGCACGGCAACTCCAACACCCACACCTATCTCCGCAACCTCCTCCGCGGCAAGAGGACGAGCTACTCGGACGGAGCCGGCAACGGCAGCGTCCGGTGCGCGGGCGTCACCGACACCACCTACTACATGAGCTTCGTGGGGAACGTCCTCGGCGCCCCGGGCCAGATGACGGGGTGGGTCTACGAGTCCGGCTCCTCACCCTCGGGAGAGGCCGGGATCTGGAAGATCGGCTGGGACGACTGGGCGCCCTACCCGGAAGACCCGCTGTCTCTTTCCACGACGATTCGCGACGGCAACTACGACTACCTGACGGACCAGGTCCACTGGCACGGGCTCGGCGGCAGCGGTGCCGGGAACGGCCTCGTGCCACCGCCGGCCGATCGGCTCCCGGCCTCGCTCTACCTCTCGGGCACCCCGCCATTCTTCACCGCGGGAAGCGGGTACACCTGGCCCTGGATCGACGCGACCGGGCCGACCAAGGCGCTCACGCTCCCGGCCAAGGCCCGCTACGACGCGGGGACGCCCTTCGTGCAGCCCTGAGCGTGGCGGGCGGCTACCCGCCGGCCCGCCGGAACAGGTCCACCACCGCCCCCTCGCGCCCGGCCACGCGGGCCCGCCCCCGCGCCCACTCCCGGAGCGCCTTGATGCTCTCCTCGTAGGTGCGGAAGAGCGGAACCAGGTCCTGGGCCACCCGCCGCAGGTCGGCGGCCTCGAGGTCGCGCTTCATCGCGTAGGCGCGGTGGAGCCCGCCCACCACCACCTGCTCCAGCTCCGCGCCCGAGTAGTCGGCGCACTGCTGGGCCAGCGCCGGGAGGTCGAAGCGCGCCGGGTCGCGGCCGCGGCGCCGCAGGTGGACGGCCAGGATCGCCTTGCGGGACTCCGTGTCCGGCAGGTCCACGAAGAAGAGCTCGTCGAAGCGCCCCCGGCGCAGGAGCTCGGGCGGGAGGCGCGAGACGTCGTTGGCGGTGGCGACGACGAAGACCGCGCCCCCGCGCTCCTGGAGCCAGGTCGAGAAGGCGCCCAGGAGCCGGGCCGCGCGGGCGTCGCTCCCCTGTCCCGGCGCGCTCCCGGCGAAGCCCTTCTCGATCTCGTCCACCCACAGCGCCACCGGGGCGATGGCCTGCGCGGCGTCGAGCGCCCGCGCCAGGTTCTCCTCCGCCCCCTCCCCGGCTCCCATGACCCGCGGGAGGTCGAGCCGCACCAGCGGCACGCCCAGCTGGACCGCCACCGACTTCGCCGCCAGCGACTTCCCGCAGCCCTGGACCCCGAGGAGCAGGACCCCGCGCGGCGCCGGGAGGCCGAAGCCGCGCGCGTCGGGGGCGAAGGCCAGGGCCCGCTCCGCCATCCAGGCCTTGAAGGACTCGAGGCCCCCCAGGTCCTCGGGCCCCTCGGCCGTCTCGACCATCTCCAGCCCCAGGTCGGCGGCCAGCGTGCGCCGCTTGTCCGCGAGCACCGAGTCGAGCGCCTGGTCGCCCAGGGCGGCGTCGCGCCGCAGCGCCTTGAGGAAGGCGCGCCGGGCGGCCGCCTCGGGGAGGCCCAGCGCCGCGGTGACGGCGCGGTGGCGCGCCTGCGGGGCCGGCCGCGCGCCCAGCCCCTTCGCCACCGCCTCGAGCGCCGCCCCCAGCTCCGCCTCGCCGGGGAGCGGAAGGCGCAGCACCGCAGCCTCGTGCGCCAGCCCCTCGGGGAGCGCGAGCCGCGGCGCCACCACCGCCAGGCAGCGCCCCTCGGCCGAGAGCCGCGGCGCGAGGTCGCGCAGCCGCCGGGCGACGCCCGGGTCCTCGAGGGCGCGGTGGAAGTCGAGCAGCACCGCCAGCAGCGGCGCCGGCGAGGCCAGCACCGCGTCGAGGAGCGCCAGGGGCTCGCGCGCCGAGGGGGCGAGCGGGTCCAGGCCGCGGTGGCTCGACCAGACCGCGGCCTCGGACCCGAAGGTCTGCGCCGCCGCCTGGCACAGGGCCACCGCCCGCTCCTCCTCGGAGGTGACGAGGTAGACGAGCGGCGTCCCGGCGCTCCAGAGCTCCGCGATCTCGGCGGCCAGGCTCACCGGCCCGCCTCCGCGTCGGCGGTGGCGCGGATGGCCTCCTCGAAGCTCGTGACCCCGGCCGCCACCTTGCGGACGGCGTGCTCGCGCAGCGTCTGCAGGCCGTCCTGGCGGGCGGCGCGGAAGAGGACCTCGGGGGTGGCGCCGTCGGCCACCAGGTGCCGGAGCCGGGCGTTCACCTCCAGGACCTCGAAGAGGCCGGTGCGGCCCCAGTGGCCGGTGTGGCGGCAGCGGGCGCACCCCTGGCCGCGGCGCGCCAGGAGGCGCCCGGCGTGGTCCTGGGGGTGCTTCACGCCCAGCTCGGCGACCTCGTCGGCGGTGAGCGGGACGTCCTCGGCGCAGCCGGAGCACACCTGGCGCACCAGGCGCTGGGCCACGACGCCGGTGAGGGTGGCGGCGACGAGGAAGGAGGCGACCCCCAGGTCGCGCAGCCGCGCCACCGCGCCCACGGCGTCGTTGGTGTGGAGCGTGGTGAGGACCAGGTGGCCGGTCAGCGCCGCCTGCACCGCCTGGGCGGCGGTCTCGGCGTCGCGGACCTCGCCCACCATGATGACGTCCGGGTCCTGGCGGAGCACGTGGCGCAGCGCCTCGGCGAAGCCGGTGCCGGTCTTGGGGTTGGCGGCGATCTGGTTGAAGTCCTCGTGCACCATCTCGATGGGGTCCTCGATGGTGACGACGTTCACCTCGGGCGAGGCCACCGCCTGGAGCGCCGAGTAGAGGGTGGTGGTCTTGCCCGAGCCGGTGGGGCCGGTGACGACGACCAGCCCGTGGGGGCGCATGAGCCAGCGCTCGAAGACCTCCCGCTCCTCGGGGAGGAAGCCCAGCTCCGAGAGGTCGCGGACCAGGACGTCGGGGTCGAGGACGCGGATGACGATCTTGTCGCCGAAGGCGGTGGGCACGGTGGAGACGCGGAGCTCCATCTCGGCGTCGCCGCGGGCGGTGCGGATGCGGCCGTCCTGGGGGCGCCTCAGGGCGATGTCGAGCCGGCTCATGATCTTCAGGCGGTTGGCGATGGCGCCGTGGACCGCCTTGGGGATGCGGTAGACGGGGTGGAGCACGCCGTCGATCCGCATCCGGATGATCGACTCGTCGCGCCGCGGCTCGACGTGGATGTCGCTGGCCCGCTGCTCGAAGGCGTAGTGGAGGAGGTACTCCACCGCGGCCACGACCGGCTCGCTCGAGGCCTCCAGGGCCTCGAGGCCGGTGAGGTCCACGAACTGCTCGAGGTTGCCGACGTCCTGGCCCAGGCCCTGGCTCACCTGCGTCTGGGCCTCGCGGATCTGGGCGCGGAACCCGTAGACCTCGTGGATGGCGCGGTGGATGTCGGAGGGAGCGGAGAGCACCGGCTGGATGTCCGATCCGGTCAGGCCCCGCAGGTTCTCGAAGAGCTCGCCGTCGAAGGGGTTGGCGGCGGCCACCACCAGCATCCCGTTGCGCCGCTCCAGCGGCAGGACGCCGTGCTTGCGGGCGAAGGGGCGGGAGAGGGTGCGGGTGATGAGCTGGGCGTCGAGCTTCAGCGGGTCGATCTTGCGGTAGGGGACGCCGAGCTCCTCGGCCACCGCCCGCGTCGCCTTGTCCTCGTCCACGGTCTCGGCCTCGCGGCCGGCGTCGCCGAACCCGAAGGAGGCGATGACCTCCACCGGGGAGAGCTCGGCGCGGCGCAGCGCTCGGCCGCCGGCGCGGCTCGCCTGCTCCCGGAGGAGGCGGGAGCGCTGCGCGCTCTCGCGGGCGAAGGCCGTCTTCTTCGCGTCCTCGGTGATGAGGCCGCGCCGCGCCAGGATCTCGGCCACGAGCTCCAGCGTGAAATCGGTCGCCCGCCTGGTCTCCACGCCCGCGAGTCTACCGCGGGGTGCGAGGGTGCCCAACTCGGCGGCGCACGCCCGGGGATTCGCAAGCGTCTGCGCCACGTCCCCTCTCCCCCGCCCAGCGGGGGCAGGTGGGGAGGGCGAAGCCCTCCCTACCGGGAGGGTCGGGGTGAGGGGGCTCGTCCCGCGCCGCGCGACCGCGCGGCCCTAGACGCCTCAGCCGACCGGGCCGCAGGACCGCGCCGCCGGGGCGCCGCCGCCGCCCGTCCGGGGCGCGGCGGTGCGCGACAGGAGCCGGGTCACCTTCCGTCCCTTGCAGGCGGGGCAAGCGACCTCGGCCTCGTCGGACTTCCGGACGATGAGCTCCTCGAAGGTCTTGCCGCAGGCGCAGGCGTACTCGTAGATGGGCATGTCGGGAGGTGGGAGCCCGGAGGGCCGCAAGGGGTTCGCGGGCAGGCCCCGCGCCCGCCCCGGCGCCCCCTACCCCGCGTCCGCCATCGTGATCCGGCTCCCCGGCGGCACCGAGCGGGTGAGCCAGACGTTGCCGCCGACGGAGCTGCCCTTGCCGATGGTGATGCGGCCGAGGATGGTGGCGCCGGCGTAGACCACGACGTCGTCCTCGACGATGGGGTGGCGGTCGACGCCCTTGATCGGGTTTCCCTTCTCGTCGAGGGGGAAGCTCTTCGCCCCCAGGGTCACGCCCTGGTAGAGCCGCACGTTCCGGCCGATGCGCGCCGTCTCGCCCACCACCACCCCGGTCCCGTGGTCGATGAAGAACTTCTCGCCGATGGCGGCGCCGGGGTGGATGTCGATGCCGGTGATGGAGTGGGCGTGCTCGGTGATGATCCGGGGGATGAGCGGAACGCCCAGGAGATGGAGCTCGTGGGCGATGCGCTGCTCGGTGACCGCGAAGACCCCCGGGTAGCTGAAGATGGCCTCCTCCTTGATCTTCAGCGCCGGGTCGCCCTCGTAGGCGGCCTCGACGTCGCTGGCGACGAGCCGGCGCACCTCGGGGAGCCGGACCAGGAACTTCAGCGCCGCCGCGGCCGCCGCCTCGGCGCAGTGGGAGCAGGTCGCGAAGTCGTGGCGCTCGGCGAAGGCCACGGCCCGGGTCACCTGCTCGGTGAGCTCGTGGAGCACGCGGTCGAGGGTGGCCCCCACGTAGTAGTGGAGGCTCTGCTCGTGGAGGTCGATGTCGCCGAAGTAGCCCGGGAACAGGACCTGCCGGATCCCCTCCACGCAGCGCAGCACCGGCTCCCGCTGCGGCAGGACCACCCGGGCCCCCGGCCGCGCCCCCGCCCCCTCCATGGCCGCGCGCGCCAGGGCCTCGACCACCGGCGCCAGCGCCGACTCGTGTCCGTTCCCGTTTCTCGTCACCTGGGCGCCTCCTCGAAGAGCCAGGTCGTAAGATACCGCTCGCCGGTGTCGGGAAGCACCACCACCACGAGCTTGCCCTCGTTCTCCTTGCGCTTCGCCACCTCGACGCCCGCGACCACCGCCCCGCCGCAGGAGATCCCGGAGAGGATGCCCTCCTCCTTGCACAGGCGCCGGGCCATGGCGCCGGCCTCCTCGTTGCCCACCAGGATGACCTCGTCGAGCAGCTCGGTCCGCAGCACCTTGGGGATGAAGCCCGCGCCCCAGCCCTGGATCTTGTGGGGACCGGGCTTGCCGCCCGAGAGCACCGGCGAGTCCCGCGGCTCGGCGGCGACGACCTTGAGGCTCGGCTTGCGCGGCTTCATCACCTCGGCGCAGCCGGTGGCGGTGCCGCCGGTGCCGATGCCGCTCACCAGGATGTCGACCTTGCCGTCGGTGTCGCGCCAGATCTCCTCGGCGGTGGTGCGCCGGTGGATGTCGGGGTTCGCCGGGTTCTCGAACTGCTGCAGGATGAGGTAGCGGGGGTCCTTGGCCGCCATCTCGGCGGCGCGGGCGATGCAGCCCTTCATCCCCTCCGCCCCGGGCGTCAGCACCAGCTCGGCGCCCAGCGCCACGAGGATGCGGCGCCGCTCCACGCTCATGGTGTCGGGCATGGTGAGGGCCAGGCGGTAGCCCTTGGCGGCCGCGGCGAAGGCCAGGCCGCTGCCGGTGTTCCCGCTGGTGGGCTCGAGGAGGACGGTGTCGGGCTTGATCTTCCCGTCCCGCTCCGCCGCCTCGATCATCGAGACCCCGATCCGGTCCTTCACCGAGCCGCAGGGGTTGAAGCTCTCGAGCTTGGCGACGAGCCGGCCCGGAAGCCCGGCGCCGATCCGGTTGAGCCGCACCAGGGGCGTGTTGCCGATGAGCTTGGTGATGTCATCCGCGATGCGCATGTCCGTCCTCCGGCGGGCCGCGTCCCGGCGCCGCGAGCGAACATCCGTTATAGCGGACGCTCGCCCTCCTCCGCCAGAGCGCGGTCGATCTCCGCCTCCGAGGGGGCGCCCGCCTCGGGCGGGGCCTCGGGCCGGTGGAAGTGGTCGAAGACGGCCCGGGCCTGCCTGGGGCCGAATCCCTCCACCGCCGCGATCTCCTCGGCGCTCGCCTCTCGCACCCGCCGCAGCGACCCGAGGGCGCGGAGCAGGGCCCGCCGCCGTCCGGCGCCCACCCCCGGGATGTCCTCCAGCGCGGAGCGGAAGTTCCGCTCGCGCCGCAGCTTGCGGTGGAACTCGATGGCGAAGCGGTGGGCCTCGTCGCGCACCCGGGCGAGGAGGAAGAGCTCGGCGGAGTTCTGGCGCAGGACCACCGGGTCCTTGCGCGACGGGAGGAAGACGCGCTCCGGGCTCCTCGCCGACTCGGCGACGAACCCCCGCTCCGCCGCCTCGGCGGCGTCGGCGAGCCGGGCGGCGCGGGTCGAGCGCCGCGGCACCACCCGCGCCGTGCCCGGGGGCGGCTCCGCCAGCGTCCGGCTCTTCGCCAGGCCCACCATCTCGACGAAGGGGACGCCCGGGTTCCCGGCGACGGGCCTCGTCGCCACGCCGAGGTCGCGCGCCGCGGCCAGCGCCGCCTGGAGCTGGCCCTTGCCGCCGTCGACGACCAGGAGGTCGGGGAAGCTCTCCTCGGCGAGCGCGCGGCGGAGCCGGCGGCCCACCACCTCGTGGATCATGGCGAAGTCGTCCTGGCCGGCGACGCCCTTGACCTTGTAGCGGCGGTAGCCGGCCTTTTCGGGCTCGCCGTCGCGCAGGGAGACGCCCGAGCCCACGGCCAGCGCCCCCTGGAAGGTGGAGATGTCGTAGCACTCGATCCAGCGCGGCTCCCGGGCGAGGTGGAGGGTGCGGGCCAGCGCCGCCAGCGCCTCCTCGCGCCGCCCCGCCTTCTCGCGCCAGCTCCGGAAGCCCTCCTCGGCGTTGCGGGCCGCGGCGGCGAGGAGGTCGGCCTTGGCTCCGCGCTGGGGGGTGAGGAGCCTCACCCGGCGCCCGCGCCGCTCCGAGAGCACCTCGGCGAGCGCCTCGCCGCCGTCGGGCTCGAGCGGCAGCAGGACCTCGTCGGGCGGCGGGGTCGACTCGTAGTGGAGGGCGAGGAAGGAGGCGAGGAGCTGGGCGTCGGGGAACTCGCTCCCGGCGATGGGGTGGGCCCGGGCCTCCTGGAGCTTCCCGCCGCGCATCGCCAGCACCTGGATGACGAGGTCCGGCCCCTCCCGGTGGATGCCGACGACGTCGCGGTCGGCGGCGTCGGCCATGAGCACCCGCTGCTTCTCCAGGGTCCGCTCCACCGCCTGGAGCTGGTCGCGGAGCCGCGCCGCCTCCTCGTAGCGCAGCCCCGACGCCGCCAGGGCCATCCGCTCGCGAAGCCGGGCCACCAGCTCCCCCTCGCGCCCCTCGAGGAAGGCCACCGCGTCCTCGACGCCGCGCCGGTAGGAGCCCGCGGGCAGCTCGAAGACGCAGGGGGCCGGGCAGCGGCCGATCTGGTGGAGGATGCAGGGCCGGCGGCGGTGCTCGAGGACGTGGTCGGTGCAGGTGCGGAGCCCGAACCAGCGGTTCACGACGCGCAGGGTCTCGCGGATGCCGCTCGCCGAGCTGTAGGGGCCGAAC